>JASEFH010000019.1 GCA_030019205.1 Methanomicrobiales archaeon | reverse complement strand
CCATACGTTCCATCCCCCTCTTTCGATTCTCCGGTGCTCCCGGGAGGGCTGTCGCCCCCGCCGCAGCGGCGCCCCCCCCGGTGCGATAGGCCTTACTCCAGGAGGCGATCGATCGGAATGGGCTCTGCTCCGTGAAGTTCCAAGAATATCCCAGCGCAGGACTCCGGCATCCTGTATCCTCTTGCAGTCGCACCAGCAGCGGAAGGGGGAGAGAGGGGATACAGGAGGTCGGGATGGATGGAAAAAAATCTTCGACGCGGCGGGATGCGCGTGCTCGGGGGATCATACGGATCCGATTATTCGGTCCCGGTGTCTGGTGTGTGGAGTCCCGGAATTATCGCAAGAAAAGCGGCGGGAAGAGAGGAGGATGGGGGCCTGACGGATTGGTCCCGGCTGCACGCCGGGAGGTTGCCGTTCTCTCTTCGCCGGCCCTACTCGTAACCCTCCTCGTAGGCCGGCAGCTCCGGCTGGACGGCCCGCCGACCGCTGCGGGCCGCGGGAAGGGCCCGCTCGATCGCCCCGGCGACGAACGCCTTCGAGCGCTGGAAGGCGCCGCGCTCGTCGCAGCCGAGCGCCAGGTAGGCGGCGAGGGCCGCGGCGAAACAGCAGCCCGTGCCGTGCACCTCGTAGGGGAAGCGCTCGCCTTTCAGGATCTCCTCGCCCTGGCGGTCCATGTAGAAGTCCATCGCCTCGCGGCCGGGGAGGTGGCCGCCCTTGACGATCACCGCCCTCGGGCCCATGTTGAGAATCCTCCGGGCCGCCTCGCGCACGTCGTCCAGGCTGCGGATCGTCTCCATTCCGGCCAGGGTCGCCGCCTCGGTGAGGTTCGGGGTGATGATCGTGGTGCGGGGGATGAGGTGGTCTTTGATCTCCTGGATCGCCTCCGCCTTCAGGAACGTATAGCCGGTCGTCGAGATCATCACGGGGTCGAGCACGAGGGGGATGTCGCGCGGGAGGTAGTCGTGCAGGGCGTGGATCGTCTCGCGGTCGCAGAGCAGCCCGGTCTTGATCGCCCCGACGGGGAAGTCCTCGAGGACGGCTGCAAGCTGGGCGACGACCGCCTCCGCCGGGAGCCTCCAGAGGCCCATCACGGTGCGGGTGTTCTGGGCGGTGACCGCGGTGACGACCGTCACCCCCCAGACCCCGATGGCCGTGAAGGTCTTCAGGTCCGCCTGGATCCCGGCCCCGCCGCTCGAGTCCGAGCCGGCGATCGTGCAGGCGCATGCCATCTCATCTGCCATCGTTTCCCCCCTTCGGTGCTGAAGTGACTTCTGCCATGGTGCTATCTTCCCCCATTGAGATCATTTAATACTTTTTGAATCTGGGGTTTCAGAAATGGAAAGTCTTCCTGGATGACCTTCCAGACTCTGATTGGATCAACCCCGAAATAGAAGTGGATGAGTTTGTCCCGCATACCTGCGATATCTGACCAGGGAATATCGGGGTAGCGCGATCGTACCGATGCAGGAACGTGTTTTGCGGCTTCCCCGATAATCTGGATGCACTGTATAACGGCAAAGTACGTCTTTTCATCGTGAGAGAGGGTATCGTACTCCATACCTCCGATGAACCTCTCGATGCGGTAGATATTGTCGAGAATGTCCGTGAGGTAGATCCTGACGTTCCTGGATTCTTCCTTCATGCATATACAGTTTCGCGGAGGATCCGATCCTTCAACTCGCTCCGGATATCGTCTTTCGGGACGACGTCGACCTTTTGGCCGAGGAGCTCGCTCAGGTAGTTCTCCAGGGATACCAGCTGCAGCAGACTGATGACTTCGTCAAATTCCACGATCACATCGACATCGCTCCCGGGATGCGTCTCTCCTCGCACGTACGAGCCAAACAGCCCGATTCTCTTTACCTTGTATCGCCGCCGCAGCGTATCCTCATGATCCCGAATTATCTTCATGATCTCGGGGAGAGTCTTCATGCATGATCAGCTGGGTTTCAGGTATATAAGGGTGTTGCGCCGTTTATCCCATTCTGATACGTTTGAATCTTCGATAGCCTGCGACATTCCATGGACTCTCTGTAATCCCTATCGTACCAGTCCTCCTCCCTGTGGGAGGGGGGCGGCCTTCAGGCCGCGGGGGTGGGGAAGAAATCGCGTATCTGCATTGGGAAATTTCATCTTCTCACGTCTCCTAGGAAGAAGCAGAGATGGCCGTTCAGAAACCCCCCGTAGGGAAGCGATCCGTTATCGGGAGGCTCGAATAGGTGCTCCCTTACATCCGGAAACGATTCGGCGTGGCCAAGATCGGGATTTTCGAATCCACCGTCCGGGGAGAGGACAGGCCGAACAGTGACATCGACATATTAGTCGAGTTTGCGCCGGGGGAAACCACGTTCCGGAATTTCATGGAGCTGGCATACTACCTTGAGGACCTCCTTGGTCGCCGCGTGGACCTGGTCACCGGACAGGGGCTTGGCCCGTACCTCCGGCCGTCCATTGAACAAGAGGTCGTCTGGGTTGAAGCGTGATGCGATCCGGCATATCTCTAAGTTCACAATCTCTCTAAGATCAAAATCGCCAGCTTTTGAAATGCGCACCTGGAGATGGCCGTGCGTGGTAATTCGAGACCGATGCATTTCTGAATAAAGACTCGGTCTGTAAGTTAATTATAAATATAGAATGTAAAATGAGATATATAAGTTAATTATAAATAATAGAACTAAAAAGTTACATATTCCTATGAAGAGCGCATCGAGTACAGATATCTATTATGGCGCGAAAACAGAGAGAATATATCGAGTTCTGCTGAGCAGGAAACTGAAAAATCCAACGCGGTACCGTATCGCAAAAGAGGCTGGCGTCAGCTACACGTACGTGTTCAATGTATTAAGGGAGCTTGAGCGGGAAGGAATCATCCGTGAACATATCCTCCGCGATCCGGAAAAACTGTTTTATCTCTGGGCAGGACGGAAAGAGACGCGCTTATACCGAGAATACAATATCCAGAACCCGGCACAGTTATTCAAAGACGTAAAAAAAGAATATGCGATCACGGGATATTTTGCGGAGAATCTAATGAGCCACTATCTGTTTCCGAGGTCCGTTGAATTCTACATCAAGCCCGGCGATCAGATCTATTGGCACAATCTTCTGATGAGCAATGGGTATGCCGGCAAAGGAAATGTCAAAATTATTCTCACCGATCCCCATGTGTTCTACGAACGGAGCAGAATTGACCATTATTTTGTGGTCTCCATTCAGCAGTTGATAGTGGATCTCATCCGCGAAGGGGCCGAATGCAGGGAAGCGGCCGATATCCTGATAAAAAGAGTGTATTATGACCGATGAGTTGTACAATCCATTCGAGACGGAATCTGCTCTTGCTGCCCTCACTCACCTTGCCCGCTCTTTACCGGAACCCTTTTTACTCCTTGGAGGATGGGCGGTGTATTTTACTGTCAATCATTCCTTTCGAGAATGCGCGGATCAAATTATCTGGGATCGAGGGATATCGATGTCTGTTTTCACATCGAGAGGGAGAGCGAGCCCCATGAATTCAAAGAATGCACGTTTGCCAGAGCAATCCGGATCATCCGGACGTTGGGCTACGTGCCTCACAGCAACGGCCGTTTCTGCAAAATAGTACACAAAGAGACAGGGGAAGTTCTCACGGAGGAGAATGCCAAAAGATTCGCCATGTATGATTTGTACTATTTGTACGTCGATGTCATGGTCGATTATATTCATCCCCTGCACGAGAGCCTATTCGGTTGCGGGGTGATCGATGAACCGATATTCGAGAGAGTCTTTAACGAGCATTCTGGGTTGTCGGTGGTCCACCTTGATTTAGATATTTTTGTGCCTCCCCCGCATATCCTGCTCGCATCGAAATTAAAATCAATTTCAAACCGAACCCAGGACGACAAACAGGTGAAAGATGCGTGCGATATCTTTGCGATTCTGTGGCACTCCCCGGCATCCTACGCAGAAATTCTATCGTATGTCCGAAGAGAGTATCCTGTTGAAACGATGAACGGCGTCAATGCCATCTCTGATGATATTGCACGAAAAGCCGCAAGACATCTGGGAATCGAGCTCGAAGAATATCTGGGAGTCATCGGAGGCTTAAGCAGGAGATAAGGCATCCTTGTTGAAAAAATCCGTCAATCTATTTTTACATAATCTAATAACCCCTTTCTTAAACCCTCTCCTTATCACAGCGGAAGGCCAGATCGCTCGACAAAATCGCCTATATCACGCGTGTTTTGCTCTCATCTTCCCGGACCTATCGTACCAGTCCTCCTCCCTGTGGGAGGGGGGTGGCCTTCAGGCCGCGGGGGTGGGGCGGAGAGAATGCTGGAGATTCCAGGCGAGAAGAAATATTCCGGATGCATGTGCGATAGGGACTGCTCCCCGAGGAGGACAGCCACGAATACCGCCGCCGCTGTCCGGCAACCCAAACACCTTAACTGATCCCCCGATCCATCTCTATACACCTATGGATGCGGAAGGATACGCCCGCCGCCTCCTGGCCCGGGGGGTTGGCGACGGGGAGATCGTGGAGAGGCTCGCCGAGCGGATCGTGGAGGTGAAGGGGGCCGATCCCGCCTACGCGCGGGAGTTCGCCCGGGCCGTCCTCATCGAGGTGAACAACACCAAGGGGCTCACCGGGGATCTGGTCACCTTCGTCCCCGCGGGCGTCAGCATGGGGGAGTTCGGCGTCGGATCGAGGGGGAGCGGGGACTTCTACGCCCACCGCAAGATCGCCGAGATCATCGGGCGGACGGGCGCCGCCGTCGGAGTGGACGAGATGGACGACTCCGGGGCCGTCGTGGCCTCAGGAAGGTATATCGTCAGCACGGTGGACGGCATGCACTCCCGCCTCTCGGACTTCCCCTTCCTCGCCGGGTTCCACGCGACGCGCGCCACCCTGCGGGACATCTACGTCATGGGGGCCCGCCCCGTCTCCCTCTTCTCCGACATCCACGTCGCCGACGACGGGGACGTCGCGAAGGTCTTCGACTACACCGCCGGGATCGCGGCGGTCGGGGACGCGATGGGCATCCCGCTCGTCACCGGCTCCACCCTCCGCATCGGGGGCGACATGGTGCTGGGCACCCGCATGACGGGGGCCGTCGGCGCCGTCGGGGTGGCGGACCGCCTGACGGCGCGGAAGGAGATGCGGCCCGGCGACCTGCTCCTGATGACCGAGGGGGCGGGCGGGGGGACGATCGCGACCTCCGCCCTCTACTACGGCTACCCCGAGGTCGTGGAGGAGACGATCAACCTGGCGTTCCTGAAGGCGAGCGAGGCGCTGCTCTCGAGCCCCTGCCTGGCGCGGATCCACGCGATGACCGACGTGACGAACGGCGGGCTGCGGGGCGACGCCTACGAGATGGCACAGACCGCCCGCTGCCGCATCGTCGTCGAGGAGCAGAACCTCCGCCGGCTCGTGAACCCCGCGGTCCTGGCCCTGCTCGACCGCCTGAAGATCGACTACCTGGGCGTCTCGCTGGACGCCCTCCTGATCGCCGCCCCGCCGGACGCGGCCGGGGAGATCATGGCGGTCGTCCGCTCGGCCGGGGTGGAGATCGCGGAGATCGGCCGCGTGGAGGAGGGAAAGCCCGGGGCGGTGCTCCGCGTGGACGGCGAGGACCGCGACTTCTCCCCCCGCTTCCGCGAGTCCGCCTACACGCCGCTGAAGAAGGTCGTGGAGAAGAGCGGCCGCAGCATGGAGGAGATGAAGGCGGGCATCGACCGCGCGGCGGCTGCCGCGATCGAGAAGAAGCGGCGGATCGTGGAGCGGCTGCGGGGCTGATCCTCGCTTTTGGCAGCCATCCAGCTGATATACTCTTTCATACCATCGAGGACGCTCCCGGGGCCATCGCCCCCGCCGCTGCGGCACCCCCCGGGTGCGAGAGGGCCTGATCAAAGAATCTCACCGGGGGTTCTGGCGATACCGAAGCCCCAAGTATCCGGGATGTTTGAAGCAGTGGAGTATCCAATACGTGCCAATCGCACCAGGCCCCTCCCCTTCGAGGGGAGGGGGCGGCCGAAGGCCGCGGGGAGGGGTCCTGGGCGGAATGGATACGGTCTTTTGACGGTCAGACCCCGTCACTCCAGCGGCTTCTTCCCGCTCGCCAGGATGTTGTAGGCGAGAGCCGGCAGATTCTCCTCGACGAACGGCTCCGCGGCCTTGAAGATCCGGAAGAGCGGGTCGGCCAGGTGGATGTTTGCGAACGAGCAGCGTTGCACCTGGATCGCCTCGAATCCGGCCCGGTCGAAGAGTTCGAGGATCTCCTCCTCCGAATAGTAGTGCTCGTTGAAATCCCCCACGCCGACACGGCGCACGCCCAGGAGCTCCCCCAGGCGGTAGACCGCCGGCACCAGAACGAGCGTGAGCAGGGAGGACCCCAGCGTGCAGATCGCCACGCTCCCCCCCGGCCGCAGCACGCGGTAGGTCTCCCGCAGCATCCGATCGGGGCGGGAGAGGTAGCTGAACGCGAGCAGACTCGCCACCGCGTCGAACTGCCCCTCGCGGAAGGGGAGCACCTCCGCGGTCCCGACCACGAAGTCGCTCGCGGGGCAGCGGCGGCGGGCCATCTCCACCATGCCGCCGCTGATGTCCAGGCCGACCGCCGTCCCCCCCTCCGCGGTGTAGCGCTGGATGAAGAGTCCCGTGCCGCAGCCCAGATCGAGGAGCGAGACCCCCCGCGGGAGCCGCTCCATCACCCGCCAGCTGATATGGCCGTGGTATGCCTTCCCCCGCGGGGAGTCGTAGCGGCGGTCGTAGATGCCCGCCACCGCGTCGTAGTGCTCGGCGACCTTCTTCAGTCCGATACCTCCGATCCTGCCGTGCCGTCTGGAATTGAAACCGCCCTTCTGTAGATGGAGCCGAATCTAAATGTTCCGCTTCGCGGGACGAATCTGTCGATTCTGTACATTCGCTTCGAGGTTTTAAGACTCTTTTTATCCATTCCGGACAGATGCGGCAGGGATGCTCCCTGCCGGCCCGCGGATACGGGACCGGGCTCCGCCGTGGATCCGATGCCCGTGTCGGTCGCCGGCGCCCCCGCGGGCGAGCAGCCGGGAGCGGCGGCAGGCGGGCGGTGCGGGCATGGGAAGATTGCCCGGATCCCCGGCGCTGCCGGATCTGCTGGATTTATGGAGACGTTCGCAGAGAGTAGGGTATGGCATACCCCCGGGCCCGCCCTGCCGCCGTGGCGGCGATGCTGCTCGCTCCCCTGAATATCTACATCATCGGCTCATTTCTGGGAACCGGAATCCAGTGCGCTCTCTTCCGGTACCAGCAGACGTACCTCGGCTCGAACTGGATCTCCCTGCTCCAGGATATCGGTTACGTGACGGGAGGCCACCTCGGCGGGCGGACGGCGTGGAGCATCGTCGTCTGGTGCTGCGCCGTCCTGCTGCTCGTTCTGGCCGTTCTGCTCGCGGCCGATGACGCCTCTCCCCGGACCGCGAAGAACCGCGCCGGATACGCGGTGATGGGAAGCGGCGTCCTCTTCCTCCTCTCGTGCGCGATCCAGTACGGTCCGCTGCTCCACGGCCCGGGCGGCATCTCGATTCCCGTCGGCATCCCGATGCTCCTCGCCGCGGGCTGGTGGATGCAGAGAGATGCGCGGGTCGCCCTCGAGCCGGAACCGCCGCACGATTCAGGCGTGCAGGCGTGAAGCGCCGCCATTTCGCTGCGGCACCCCCTCCATCATCGTCGCCAGGAGGGCGTTCACCTGGACGTACTCGTTCCCCCCCCGGGTCAGGCGGTAGTCCGCCTCCGCGATCCGCTCCACCAGCCGGGGATCGTTGTACTCCCTCCGCACCGCCCGCCGCAGGGCGGCGAGCACCTCGGTCGCGGTGAGGCCGTAGTCGATGAAGAGGGACTCGACCTGCTTCTGGGCCGCCGCGAACTCCCCGCTCCGCACCGAGGCGAACGCGGCCGCGGCGACGTTGTCGGTCTCGGAGATGGCGATCTCGGCGAGATCGGTCTTTCCACCGGACGCGACGTGGATCTGGATGAGCAGGATCGCCATCCGCAGGTCCCCCCGCGCCGCATGGACGATCAGGGCGAGATCCTCATCGGGGAGGACCGTGTCGGGCGCCTCCTGCCGCAGGATGCGGCGGAGCGTCTCCTCGATCCGCTCCGGGGGGAGGGGGGAGAAGAAGAGCGGCAGGCAGCGGGAGCCGATCGCGGGCAGGATCGCGGAAGGATTGGTCGTGACGAAGACGAAGCGGCAGGTGGCGGAGTATCTCTCCATGATCCGCCGCAACGCCGCCTGCGCGTCCTTCGTGAGCCCCTCCGCGCCCTCGAAGACCATCAGCTTGAACTCCGCGCCCAGGGGGCGGAGCGAGGCGTACCACTTCACCACATGCTTGAAGTTCGCGAGAAGGGTCAGGTCCCTGCGGTAGAGGTGGCCGAACCGCTCGTCCGCCTCCAGGTAGCGCTTCCCCTCCCCGAAGAGGTCGGCGGCCGGAATCACGGTCGTGTTCTCCTCCCAGAACTCCCCGTAGAGACTCCGCGCGAAGCACTCGACCGCGGCGCTCTTCCCCGTGCCGTGCGGTCCGCAGACGAGAAGGTGCGGCACGTTGCGGGTGGCGGCGAACGTGGCGAGGTGCTCCATCACCCGCTCCTGCCCCGCCACGTCCTCGAACCGCCGCGGGCGGTGCTTCTCAATCCAGAGCATGGAAAAGTCGTTCTCCTATCGCATCCAGGGCGGATCGCAGTAGATACGTATTGTCGAGACGGCTGATCAGCCTTGCGCTCTCCGCATCGGTGAGCGTTGGGTACGCCTCTGCAACCGCCGGAATCGCCCGTGTCACCTCGTCCACGATGGTGAGCGTGGCGGAGCGCGCAGTGCGGGAGAGGGGGTTCAGGTCGATTGCAATCACCTGCTTCCCGAGAGAGCGTAGGGCCTGGCAGCGGTCCCCGTCCTCCAGGGGGACCAGCACCACGTCAGCGGCGTATATCCCGTCCCGCAGGCAGTACGCCCGATCGTGGGATAGGGGGATCAGCCTCTCCGCCTCGCCCGCGAGGACCGACACCCCCGCGTCCTCCAGGATTCGTGCGATCCGCCGCACCCGCTCCTCCGTGCGGTGGAAGAGGTTCACCTCCACGGGGATCCCCGACACCCGCTGGAGGGCGGCGATCGCCCCGGCGGCGAGCGCCGCGGTGTTCCCGTTCACGGAGAAGACGGGGCGCTCCGCCATCCGCAGCATGGCGGCGGCGGTCCGTTCGGCCAGAAGGGCGCTCTCTATCGTCCGCTCCCCCAGGAGGTAGTCAAAGGCCTCCCCCCGCCCGTGGGCGATCAGGCCTTCGAGCGCCACCACACCCTCCCGGGCATACGCCGCCAGCCGCTCCCGCACCACGAGCGAGCGGTGGCGCGGGTGATCGGGGGGGATCACCCCCCCGCCTCCCGCAGCCCGAACCCGCTCTTCGCCACGGTCAGGGGGATCGCCTCGCCGAATTCGGAGAAGACCGCTCGGGCTCCCTCCCCCAGGGCGAACACCCCGCGCCCGAGCATCGTCATGCTCGCCGGCACCCCCGCCGCATCGCAGGCGGCCAGCACCTCCGCCACCTCCGGGGTGACAAGCCCGCTCTTCTCCGCGAAACTTCGCGAGAGGGCGAAGAAGTCGCGGATGTCCCGCGGAAACCGCGGGGGGTAGGCGGCCGCCACCCGCTCCATCGCGGCGGCGGAGCGGAGCACCGTCGGGCTGTCCAGCGGTCCGAACGTCACCGCGAAGATCGGCTCCCGCACGTCGGTACAGCGCACGATCTCCGCCCGGGTCCCGGGGCCCTTGCGGCAGGCGACCCCTCCCCCCTGGCAGGCGGCGACGTCCCCCAGGCCGGTGCGGTGGACGATCTCGGACTCGTGGGCCAGGGCGGCGATCTCCGCCCGCGATAGCCCGAGGGAGTAGAGGGAGTTCAGGGCGGCCAGGGACGCAAGGATCGAGGCCGCGGAGAGGCCGAAGCCCGATCCAATCGGCAGGCGGCAGACAGTGGTGACCTCGGCGGCGATACCCAGTCTCCGCAGCACGTAGGCGAGCGGCGGGGATCCCTCCTCCGTCACCGCCCGTCCCCCCGAGACGCTGTGCACCACGATCCGCGTCTCATCCGCCGGCGAGACGCAGGCCCACACCCCCTCGGCGATCACGATCCCGCCCCCGACCGAGCCCGAGATCGCGGGATCGCCGCTGCACACCGCCCGGAAGAATCCCGATATGTGGCCCGGGGAGTAGCCTACTGCAACCGGGCCCATAGCGCCGCCGCCACCTCCTCCTTCGAGCCGCAGAGCGGCAGCCGCCCGTTCCGGTCGATCAGGACGAACTCGCCGCGGGACGCCCCCATCGCGGCCGGGGTGTTCGCCACGACGACGGAGACGCCCCGCTCGAGCATCCCCCGCGCCTTCTCCTCCGCGTCCCATCCCAGTTTGAATGCCGCGACACGGGGAGGCGGATCCGCGGCGAGCACCGCATCCAGCAGCTTGGGGAGGGGGCGGAGCGAGACGGTGACCGCCCGACCACTCTCGATCTTGCCCTCCCGGCGCTCGGGGGCGAAGTCCGAGACCGCCGCGGCGCTGACATAGTAGTCCACGCCGGCCTCCACGCGGCGGAGCACCTGCTCCGCCATCTCGGCCGCGGTCTCCGCCATGACATTCTCCACGGCGGGGAAGGAGTCGCCGTGGACCACCGTCACCTCCGCCCCCAGACGGTAGGCCTGGAGCGCCAGGGCGCGCCCCATCCGCCCGCTCGAGCGGGTGGTCAGCACCCGCACGTCGTCGAGCGGCTCACGGCAGGCCCCGCTGGTGACGAGCACCCTCCTCCCCTGGAGCGGTCTTCCCATCACCGCCCGCTCCGCGTGCAGCACGATCTCCTCGATCCCGGCGATCTTCGCCCGCCCCTCCTCGATCCGCGGGGGGACGACATCGATCCCCCAGCCCTCCAGGCGGGCGAGGTTCTCCCTCACGCGCGGGTGGCGGTACATACTCCCGTGCATCGCCGGGGCGACGACGAACGGCATACCCCGCCCGATGGCGGTCGTCGCGAACGTCGTCACGGCGGTATCGTCGATCCCGGCGGCGATCTTGCCGATCGTGTTCGCCGTGCAGGGGGCGATCAGCAGCAGGTCCGCCCGCCCCCCCTCGCCGCAGTACTCCACGTGCTCCACCCGCCCCCCGCAGCGGAGGATCGTCTCCCGACCGGTCGCGTACGTCAGGGCATCCGGATGGAGGATCCCGCACGCCGCCGCACTCATCACGCCCTGGACCGCGGCGCCGCGGCGGCGGAGGGCGTGGGCGAGCCGCACCGTCTCGACGGCGGCGATGCTCCCCGTGACGGCGAGCACGATCACCTTCCCGGCGAGCGTCTGGACGGTCATGTAAGCCTCACATCCTGCACCACGTGGAGGGCGCGGGGCCCGTACTTCTTCACGCGGCGGACGCTCACCTCGGCCGAGAAGCCGTGGGCGGCAGAGAGGGCCCGGATCTCCGCCTCCATGCTCCCGATACTGTGGACGTGGAGCACGCTCCCCCCCCGCGCATGCTGCAGCGCGGCGGGGAGGAACGCCCGGCTCCCGAAGTGGCCCAGCACCAGGCGGTCGTAGCACCCCTCGAGCAGGTCGCGGCAGTCCCCGCAGGAGCACTGCACGCGGTCCTGCACCCCGTTCTCGGCCACGTTCCGCTCGAGGTAGCGGAACGCGACGGGGTTCAGCTCGATTGCGTGGACATCCCCCCCGCTCCGGGCCATCGGGACGGTGAAGTAGCCGATCCCCGCGCACAGATCGGCGATCCGTTCGCACCGCCTGCTCTCCCGTACGACCGCACCCATACGCGCTCTCTCCTCCCGGTTGCCCTGCGCGAACATCACCCTTTCGGGATCGAGCCAGTAGCGGCAGCCGTTCTCGCGCTGGCAGACCTCTCCGCAGGTCCCGTAGAGGAGGACGGTCTCCGGTGTGCGGGTCGCCCCCTCGAGGGATCGCAGGTGCAGGATCCCGCGGGGGCGTTCCCAGGCGACGATCGCCGCGAGCTCGCCGGCATCCGGCGGCCGCCCGTGCAGCACGATCACGTCGCCGAGCCGCTGGAACCCCCGTCCGCGGTAGGGCATCCGCTCGGGGAGTTCCGTATCCCAGGCGCAGCCCTCCCGCACGGGGACGTACGCCGTCTCCCCGCAGAGGTGGATGCGGCGGGAGGGATCGACCCACGCCTCCGCTGCGATCCGGGGGAGATCGCCCCTCCTGCACCTTCGCGCCCGCATCCCTCACCCGACCGGCACCAGCCGCTCCCGCTCGCGGTCCCGCAGGACCCGCACCGTATCCCCGCCCTCCAGGGGGAGCCAGCGGATCGGCTCCAGTTCGTGCAGGACATAGGTATCGGGGTCCAGGATGCCCAGGGCGGCGCCGTCCCGGTAGGCGACGATCGCGTCCCGGGCTTCGCGCACGTTGCCGATGCGGCGGGCGGGCTGATCCTCCGGAATCGACCGCGCCGAGCCGCTCACGAGGTCGAATACGCGGAGGTACTGGTTCTCCACCTCCCGCACCTCGTAGTAGCGCCCCTCCGCCTCGATCACGTCACCCTTCTGGTAGAAGGGGAGGCGGATGGAGTAGGTGATGCGGTAGAGCGCTTTTCCGTCCCTCTCCCCGACGAGTTTGGGGTGGGTGGTGAACCGCCCGCCGAGCTCGGCGGTGATCGCCTGGGCGAGGAGCAGCCCCAGGTGCTGGGTGCCCACCACGATGTCGAGCCCCTCGCGGAGTTCCTGCATCTCCGAGACGAACGAGAGACGCTCGCCGCTCTCCTGCAGCCGCCTCTCCAGATCGCAGGCGATCCGCGCCGCCGCCTGCACCTCGCCACCCGTCGGGGCACGGTCTTTCGCGCGGACCTGCACCACGCCCTCGTAGTAGCCTCCCCGGATGCGGCTGCAGCGGGTGCACTGCTCGCTCCGGAACCTGATCTCCGTGCGGCAGGTGGCCGAGAGCGGCACGGAGTAGAGCGTCCCGGAGACGGACGTGGTGGCGACCGTGCGGTTCTGGCTACGCTCCTGCAGCGCGGTCGAGACGCGGACGTCCTCCACCTCGGGATGGAGGTGCACTGCCCGCAGGGCGAGCTCGCGGGCGAGCTGCTCCCGCTCCGCGGCGGACGCGACCCAGGCGCCCCCCTGCTTCACCGCCCCGCAGATCGGACAGGCCACGCTCTCCATGCGGGGATCGCAGCGGATCCACACGACCTCCGCGGCGCGGCAGCGATCGCAGATCCCCTCGGAGGGTCGTCCGCACCGCGGGCAGAAACTCTCGAGGATGCCCTTCATGGACGTATCCGCATCACAGTCCGTAGATCTGGGCGTGCGGCACATCGCCCAGACGGATACAGCCATCCCGGCAGACGAGACCCAGGCGGATCGCGATCGCCGTGCACCGCTCCCCCATCAGGTTGACGTTGTCGGCAGCCGCGAGGGCCCTCTCCACATCCGCCTCCGTGGCCGGCGTGTTCCCGTAGAACTTCTCGGAGATGAAGATTTCGACCTCTCCGCTGCGGACGGTCGTATTGAGAAGCTCGCGGTCGCAGACGGCGACGACGGCATGGCCGTCCGGGGTGCGGTGGATTTTCATGTACATTGCCGGTAGATCATCGACGGGAGGCATGAAAAAATGAACGCCGGGAGCTCGTCCGGGTACGCCCATGACCGCGGGAACCGTCAGAGCGCGATCTCGACACCGTACACCGCCGCGGGGGTGTCCGCGTGGATGCGCCAGGCCTCCTCAACGCCGATCCGCCCTTCGGCGAGGAGTCGGTTCGTCGCGCGGGGGACGGACTTCGGCCCCAGCACGGCGCCGGGCCGGCTGGTCTCGTCCATGTAGTCGCTCTCCATCGTGAACCGCCTGCCCCGGAGGGCGAGATCCGCGATCCCCTCGTGGCGGGCGATGAGGGAGGGCACGAGAGGCGTCTCGGGCACGGCGAAGTGCTTCACCACCCTCCCCGGGTCCATGCCGACCGACTCCGCCATGCCGACGATATCGGCGCAGGGCCCGCTCTCGGCGTGGACCTGCAGGGCGCATCCGCAGTCGGCGGCCAGGGCGAGGGCGTGCCGCAGTACGCCGTTGCTGGCATCCCAGACCTCCGCCGGGACCGGGTAGTGGGGGCGCCCGCTCTTCAGGCCGACCGCCCGGCCCTCCCGCACGTAGGCGGCGGCGACCTCCAGCCCCCGCCGCATCGCCGCCGCGGCCTCGGGAAGGGGCATCCGTTCGGACAGGCGGGTGATCTCCGCCGGATGCACCCCGAGCACAGCGAATGCCACGACGCCCGCCTCCCGCACCCGCTCGGCGACCGAGAGGGTGTACTCGAACACCGCCCCGTACTCCGCACCGCTCGCGGGCTCGACCCCGCAGCTCCAGGAAGGTTTGGAGACCAGGAAGATGTGAGTGCCCCCCGCCCGCCGGAACTCCTTCGCAGCCTCGATCCCGCGGCCGTTGCGGGGATCGATGTGGATGTGATCGTCGGTGATGGGAATCCTCTCAGCCCTCATCGCAGGACACCAGATCCATCAGGGGGTAACCGTCCCGGCTCTCGAGAACGGCCCGGCAGACGGCCCGCCCCACACGGGTCGTCACCTCCACGCGGAACATCAGCCCGCGGAGTTCGGAGTAGCCGAAGAGGTTCGGCTCCATCAGGCTGCGGTCCAGCCGCACCCGCACCCCCTCAACGCAGGGCTGCAGGGCAACGGCCTGCTCGATCGCGGTCTCCACCGTCCCCGCGGTCTCCGGGGAGATGGGCGTGCCCACCCACTGGTGGTAGAGGGCCCCGAGTTTGATGCCGGCCTCGAATGCCGCCCTCTCTCGATCGGTGATCATGGAGAAGGGTAGGGGGTCCGGAGGATTTAGATGAGCTGGATGACACCGTGCCGGGGCTCGATCGCCTCGCCGTGGCGGATCAGGAGCTCGATCTGGGCCTCCACCTTCGCGCGGTCGAACCCCTGGGAGACGACGCTCTCGATCACCTGGTCGATCCGCGCGCGGTTCCCGCCCTCGCCGCTCAGGGTGCGGATCGCCTCCTTGATGGTGCGGATGATGTCCCGCTGCGTCTTCGGGACACCGGTGACCAGCTTGTCGATGTCGAACGTGTTCGTCTCGGCGTCGTAGGCGACCATGCGCAGGCAGGTGTCCACGATGCGGATCACCCGCTCGGCATCCTCGCGCTCGATCGTCTTTGAAAGACGGATGCGGGCGCTCGCCTCGGCGAGGCGCACGAGCGCCTCCAGCTGCCGGGCGGTCACCGGCACCGGTTTGTTGCTGTCGGCGAGCCCGCGGAGCCGCATGTAGTACTCGACGAGCGTCTCCTTCGCCTCCGCAGAGAGAATGGGGAAGCAGGTCCGCTTGGCGTAGGCGATGTACTTCCGCAGCCGCGTCGGCTCGATGTCGGGTGTGACCGGCGCCCGCTCGCGCTCGATGTACGCCTCGTCCACACCGGGGATGGGGGAATGCGCGTGCTGGACGAGAAGTTCGCCCAGGCGGTGGGCCTTCAGGATGTGCTCCGCGATCGCCTCGTCCCTCTTCTTCTCCGGCTGGTCCTGCATCACGAAGATCAGATCGAAGCGGGACAGCAGGGCCGGGGGCATATTGATCTGCTCGGCGATCGGCACGAACTGGTCGAACCGCCCGAGCTTGGGGTTTGCAGCCCCCAGGAGGGCGCAGCGGGACTTCAGGGTCGCGGTGATGCCGGCTTTTGCCACGGAGATACTCTGTTGTTCCATCGCCTCGTGGAGGGCGGAGCGGTCCTCGCTGCGCATCTTGTCCATCTCGTCCACGGCGGCGATCCCCATGTCGGCAAGCACCAGGGCGCCGGCCTCCAGCGTCCAGCGCCCGTCCCCGAACTCGTCTTTGACCGCGGTCGCCGTGAGCCCGGCGGAGGTCGAGGACTTCCCGCTGGTGTAGATCCCGCGGGGGGAGATCTTCACCACGTAGCGGAGCAGCTGGCTCTTGGCGATGCCCGGGTCCCCCACGAGGAGCATGTGGATATCCCCGCGGAGCCGGCTCCCGTCGGGCATCTCCTTCGGGATCCCGCCGAAGAGCTGGAGCGCGATCGCCTCTTTCACGTCGTCGCTCCCGTAGATCGTGGGGGCGATCGAGCGCGTGATCTTCCGCACGAGCCCCGGCTCCCGGCTGAGCGCCAGCAGATCCTCCTCGTCCTTCTCGCTGATCTCCACCTCCTCGAACTCCTTCTCCGCCACCTCGATCGAGTTGCACTCCAGGTAGATGTCAAAGAGCGTGCTCTTGTTCATGCCGACGACCCGCTGGAGGGAGCGGAGGATGCCATTCACGATCACGCGGTCGCCCGGCGAGACGATGCCGGTCAGGTCGTCTGTCACGTCCACGTCGAGCGTCTGCGGCTGCTCGCCCCCCCGCAGCCCCTCGGGGGACTCCTGGATGCGCAGCTTCTGGGCGTCGATGAACCGGGAGCGGGAGGGCAGCAGCTCCATCTTCACCCTCTTCTCGCAGTGCGGGCAGGACTCCGGCTCCTGGAACCGCCCGTGCTTCTGCGGCACCATGTGGGTCCGCCCGCAGGAGGGGCATCGGAAGACCGCCTCCACGATCCGCGGGCGCACTTCGGTCGTCTTCCGGAGGATCCCCTCCACCGAGAGGAAGGTGTTCATCTGGTCGGCGCGGATGTCCCGCACCCCCGTCCGCCGGGGGAGGTTCAGGAAGCGCACGTTCACCCGGCTCTTGTCCTCCTCACGCTTGACGGTGCCCAGGTTGTGGAGGGCGTCGCGGATCGTCTCGATGGTCGATCCCGGGCTGTCCAGCACGCTCTGCTGCAGCTTCAGGTCCAGGATCTTCCGAAAATCGATGTATATCGAGCGGCGCTTCGGGAACTCCCGCTCCAGCTCCCCGATCTCCCTCTTGTAGCTCCTCTTCAGGAACCTCTCCCACTGCCCGGTGACGTTCGTTACCGTCGTCTGGGGCTGCTCCACGCTGCTCACTTCCTCTCTGTCGCGGAGAGGACCATGCGGGCGATCAGCGCCTCCATCTGGATGTCGCTGTTCGCCCCCTCCGAGAGGCGGAACTCCGTCTCCGCCAGGTGATCGATCAGCTCCACCTTGAGCCCCCCGTCCATCTCCCTCCGCACCAGGGCGCGGTAGATCTGGCCGATAAGCTCCAGCGGCGCGATTCCGCGGTCGTTCAGGAGGGCGCGCAGCGCCCGCTCCGCCTCGTCGAACGCCGCCCGTCCGCTCACCAGCTCCAGGAGTTCGTCGATCTCCTCGGGTCGTGCCGTCGCGGTGATCGCGTACACCCGGTCCTCCTCGATCCGGCTCCCCAGGATCGCCGCCCCCTGCAGCGCGTTGATCGCCTTCCGCATGTCACCCTGGGCGATGTAGACGATCGCGTTCATCGCCGCGTCCGTGACAGTGAGCCCCTCGATCGCGGCGATCCGCTTCAGCTCTTCCTCGACCGCCTCCCGCGGGAGCGGGCGGAAGCGGTAGATGGCGCAGCGGCTCTGGATGGGATCGATGATCTTGGACGAGTAGTTGCAGGAGAGGATGAAGCGGCATGTGGCGGCGTAGTTCTCCATGGTTCGGCGAAGCGCCGCCTGCGCATCGGGTGTCAGGGCGTCCGCCTCGTCCAGGAACAGGATCTTGAACGTCGCCCCTCCCAACGGCGCCGTGCGGGCGAACTGCTTGATCTGGTTCCGCACGACGTCGATGCCCCGCTCGTCCGAGGCGTTCAGCTCGCGGAAGTTCGTGTGCCAGTTCTCCCCGAAGAAGTCCCGCGCGAGCGCGATCGCCGCAGTGGTCTTGCCCACCCCCGCGCTCCCCGTGAAGAGCAGGTGGGGCATGCTCCCGTTCCGCACATAGGACGTCAGGCGCTCCACGATCTCCTCCTGCCCCACGATCTCCGAGAGGGTCGTCGGGCGGTACTTCTCGATCCATATGGTGTGGACGGGCGGTTCATCTGTCACGATGCCATTCTCCTGCGTCTGCTGCTTATATATTGGGATGGCGAAGGTATTACGTTTTAGCATGCATCGCGGAGGTGAACAGGGCGGTTCCGTGCGGCGGCGCACCTGCCGCCCTCGCCGCGCTGGCCGCGGGATGGTTTTATGGGGCCCGGCGACCAATGTTTGAGGAGAATTCCGGGGGGCGGATCGGCGGGAGTCCCCGCGGGGCGGAACGATGATGGATGCAGCGAGGAGGGTGTTTGCGGCTGAGTTCAACCGCTCTACCCTGCTGCTGGAGTCCGATCCGCCGCTCGTCGTGACGCCGGGGGGGCTCGCCTGCCGCCGCCTCTACATCGTCGGCGCCCTCGTCGAGGTGAAGGGGCGGCGGGGGGGCGTGATGCACGCCCGCATCGCGGACCCGAGCGGCGGGTTCAGTCTGGAGGCGGGCTGGCAGCAGCCGGAGGTCGCTGAGGTCCTCGATACCCTCCCGATCCCGGGGTTCGTCGCCGTCACCGCCACCGCCTGCCTCTTCCAGAAGGGATCGCGGTCCAGCGTGCGGGTGCGGCCCGAGACGCTCTGGGCGTCGGATCGGGCGGCGCGTGACGTCTGGGTGATGCGGACGGCGGAGCTCACCCTCGAGCGGCTCGAGCGCCTCCTCGCCGCCGTCCGCGGCGGGGCGGCAGAACCCGCGCTGCGGGCGGCGATCGCCCACTACGGGATCTCGGAGGCGCAGCTGCGGGAGCTCGGCGGGATGGTGGAGAGTGCGCTGCTGAGTGTCCGCGAGGGGGAGCCGCCACCGCCATCGCCCCCGCGGGAGATCCTGCTCGCCCTCCTGGCGGACTGCACGGAGCCGACCCCGATCGACCTCCTGATCGCGCGGGCCGGGGAGAGGGGCTGTCCGCCCGCGGAGGCGAAGGCCGCTCTCGAGGCGCTCCTGGCGGAGGGGGAGTGCTACATGCCGAGACGGGGGCTGATCCGCCTCGCATAGGATTCCATGCATCTGACATTCATCGATACCGGCCCGGCGCTCCAGGTGGAGAACAGAGAGAGGGTGCTCGTCGTCGCGGACCTGCACTACGGCATCGAGGCCGACCTCGCGCGGCGCGGCGTGCACGTCCCCAGCCAGAGCGCGGGGAGGACGGAGCGGGTGATCGCCTGCATAGAGCAGGCGGACCCGGATCTCCTGATCCTCCTCGGGGACGTCAAGCACAGCATCCCGATGACCACGCGGCAGGAGTATCGCGAACTCCCCGGGGCGCTCGCAGCGTTCCGGAAGCGGGTTCCGATCCGTGTGGCGCCGGGCAACCACGACGGCGGACTGGAGCGGTTCCTGGAGGAAGGGGAGCTGCTGCCGGCGAAGGGCGCACTCGTGGACGGCGTCGGCTACCTTCACGGACACACCGTTCCGGATGCGGCGCTCGCCGGCGGACGGCTGATCATCGGGCACCTCCACCCGACGGTCTCCCTCCAGGACGAGGTGGGATGTGCCCTGCGGGCGCAGGCCTACCTCTCCGCCACGCTGGATGCGGCGTGCCTGGGATTGCCCGCCGGCAGGTGCGAGACCCGCCTCCTGGTCATGCCCTCCATCAACGAGTTCGCGGGTTTCGACGTGCAGCGGTTGAAGAAGACATCCCTCGGGCCGATGGCCCGCTGCATGCGGATGGAAGAAGCAGAGGTGTACCTGACCGATGGGACCTACCTTGGCCCGCTCCGTTCCCTCCAGCCAGGCTCTGACACCCCTGGATGAACGGGTGCGGGCGGCGATCGAGAAGCGGGGCTTCACCGAGCTCTCGGAAGCCCAGGAGGAGGCGATTCCGCGTCTCGTCGAGCGGAAGCACCTGATCCTGATCGCGCCCACCGGCACCGGCAAGACCGAGAGCGCCATGATACCGCTCTTCGACGCCCTCCTCCGCACCCCGGGGGCGGGTTTCAAGGCGCTCTACATCACCCCGCTCCGCTCGCTGAACCGCGACATCCTGGACCGCCTGGCCTGGTGGTGCCGCGAGCTCGGGATCACCGTCGGGGTGCGCCATGGAGACACCCCCGAGGCGGAGCGGAGGCGCCAGGCCCTGCACCCGCCCGACCTTCTCATCACCACGCCCGAGACCCTGCAGGCGCTCTTCATGGGCAGGAAGCTGCGTGGTTACCTGCGGAACGTCCGGTACGTCGTCATCGACGAGATCCACGAACTCGCCGGATCCAAGCGGGGCGCCCAGCTCTCGATCGCGCTGGAGAGGCTCGCCGAATACGCGGGGGAGTTCCAGCGGATCGGCCTCTCCGCCACCGTGGGGAACCCCGGGGAGATCGGCCGCTTCCTCTGCGGGAATCGCCCCTTCGATCTCGTCCAGATCCCGGTCGCGCCCTATCTGGAGGTCGGGGTGCGCTACGGGGGAGCGGATTTCCTGCAGCAGTCGAAGGCGGTGGCGGCGTGCCTGGACGGAAACCGCTCCACGCTCGTCTTCGTGAACACCCGCGTCACCGCCGAGGCCCTGGGCCACCAGCTCTTCGAGCGGGGGGACGTGGAGGTCCACCACGGCTCCCTCTCGCGGGAGGTTCGGATCGAGGCGGAGGATCGCTTCAAGAAGGGCGAGATCTCCGCTCTCATCGCGACATCCTCGATGGAGCTCGGGATCGACATCGGGCACGTCGATCACGTGGTCCAGTTCGGGTCCCCCCGCGAGGTGGCGCGGCTGGTGCAGCGGGTCGGGCGGGCCGGCCACCGCCTGCACCTGGTCTCCCGCGGAACCATCCTGGGCACCGGGTTCGACGACCTCCTGGAGTCCGCGGTGATCGCCCGCATGGCCGGAGCGGGTGCGTACGAGCCCGTCGTCCCCCACTGTCAGGCCGCCGACGTCCTGGCCAACCAGGTCGCCGCGATCTCCGTCGAGTACGGCGAGATCCGGAAGGCGCAGGTCCTCTCAATCGTCGAGCGTTCGCACTGCTTCCAGGATGCGCGGGAGCTGCTGGACTCCGTCTGCGCGCAGATGGCCCTCCACCGCCTGATCCGCGTCGAGGGGGACCGGATCGTCCGCACTGCCCGGGCGCGCCGCTACCTCGCGCTGAATCTCTCCATGATCCATGACGAGCGGAAGATGGCGGTCTTCGACATCGTCTCCCGCCGCTCGGTCGGGACCCTGGACGAGTCCTTCGTCGTGGGCTGGATCCACAGCGGCGCCGTCTTCATCACCAAGGGCCAGCCCTGGCGGGTGCTGGATATCGAGGCGGACCGGATCATGGTGGAGCCGGCGAAGAAGGTGCAGGGGGAACTCCCCTCCTGGGAGGGAGAGCAGATCCCGGTACCCTTCGCCGTGGCGCAGGAGGTCGGGCGCGCCCGCCGGGAGCGCGACTTCGCGAAGTACGCCCTGGACAGGCGCGCGAGGGAGTTCTTATCGGGATTCCTGCAGCGGATGGACGAAGCCGGATCTCCCGTCCCCTCCGATCGCCTGATCACCATCGAGAGCGCCCCCGAGGGCGTGGTCTGCAACGTCTGCGCCGGCCACAAGGCGAACGAGGCGCTGGCTCGGGCGCTCTCCATCCTCCTCTCCGCCCGCTACGGCACCACCGTCGGGATCGAGGTGGGGGCCTACCGCTTCCTGCTGCGCCTCCCCTCGAACGTGGGGGCACCGGAGGTGCGGGATCTTCTCCGGGAACTCGAGCCCGCCCACGTCGGAGGCATTCTCCGCCTGGCGCTGAAACGGACCGCCCTCTTCAAGTGGAAGCTGGTGCAGGTCGCCAAGAAGTTCGGGGCGATCGACGCGGACGCCGACTACGAGCGGATCAGCATCCAGCGGCTGATCGACCTCTTCGAAGGCACCATCGTCCAGGCGGAGGCCTACCGGGAGCTCCTCTCCCAGTACATGGACGTCGCCGGGGCGGAGGCGGTCCTCGCCGCCATCCGATCGGGGGAGGTTGGGGTGCGGACCGCCCGCCTCTCGGCGCTCGGGAGCGAGGGTCTCTTCTCCTCGAGGGACATGATCCCGCCGCCGGAGGCGGACCAGGCGGTGATCGCCGTCCTGAAGAGGCGGCTGGAGCAGGACCACGTCATCCTCTTCTGCATGCACTGCCGCCGCTGGAAGAGCCGCACCGTCGTTGCCAGCGTGCCGGAGCGCCCGCAGTGCCCGGTCTGCGGCGCCCGCCTGATCGCCGCCCTGAAACCCTGGGAGGACCCGCAGATCGCGGCGGCGACCAGAAAGAAGAAGACCGAGGAGGAGCGCGCCATCGAGCTCCGCCTGCTGCGCAACGCCAATATCGTGCTCTCCAGCGGCAGGAAGGCGGTCATCGCCCTCGCGGCGCGGGGAGTGGGGGCGGAGACCGCGTCCCGCATCCTCGCCACCGGGACGGAGGGCGACGCGTTCTATCGCGAGATCCTGAAGGCAGAGAGAAATTTCGTGCGGACTCACCGATTCTGGTAGATCACATGATGTTGGCGAGCTTCTTCTCCAGGAAGTCGAGCCCCCGCTTGATATCGTCCAGGTTCTTCCCGCCGGTCAGGATGATCTTGCCCGAAGAGAAGAGGAGCGCCACGATCTTGGGATCGGCGATGCGGTAGACGAGACCGGGGAACTGCTCGGGTTCGTACTCGATGTTCTCGAGGTTGAGGGTGATCACGACCTTGTTCAGGTTGATGTACTTCCCGATGTCGTAGGAGCAGACGATGTTCGTGATCGCCACCTGCGGCTCGTCGTAGGTCGCCACGCCCGCCTCCCGGAGCGAGCGGATGATGATGGAGAGACCCCTGTCCAGGTCCGCCTTGTCCCGGATGCCGGTCAGGACGACTTTGCCCGAGGAGAAGATGAGGGAAGCGATCTTGGGGTTGTCGATGCGGTAGACCGCGCCGGGGAACCGTTTCGTGTTCAGCTCGCAGCTCCGAATCTTGCTGGATACTTCCAGGAGATCGATGGAGTCGGCGATGACTCCGGACGCCACGATATTCTCGATCTTCAGTGTCTCGTACTTTGCGCCTTCCATTGATCAAGTGTATCCCCTTTTAAACCATAACAGTATCGGGATATCCGGCAGAAGCGCATCGACAGGTTCGTTTCTCCCGGAAAGAGCCGATTCGCCGAAGAATATCGTTCGGAATGGCAAAGCCAGAACGATCTGGGCCGGGTATGCCTCCAAAGGGTAATAACCCGGATCGAGGCCACCCGCGAAATAGCAGGCATCCACGCGGGAGGGAGGGCGCTCCGGGGATTCCCCCGTCCCGCAGACGGGATCGGGAGGCGGAGGACGGAGAGGTCGGCGCGGGAGGGGGAGCACGGGCGGAACGCAGCGGTCACCCGCCCGGCAGCGCCGCGGTTGAAAAGAGACACCATTAAACGTCCATAAACAAAACTGTAGGAACGGTTTTATGGCGGAGTCAGAGCACAATATGCGGGACTACGAGGAGGTGTACAGGAACTTCTCCATCGACGTCCCTCCCTACTTCAACTTCGGTTTCGACATAAT
This sequence comes from Methanomicrobiales archaeon, assembly GCA_030019205.1. Lineage (NCBI taxonomy): Archaea > Methanobacteriati > Methanobacteriota > Methanomicrobia > Methanomicrobiales > Methanomicrobiales archaeon. The sequence goes on along the minus strand of JASEFH010000019.1, from coordinate 29,741 downwards.
CGACATGTGGGCGGCAAAGGACCGGAACAAGCTCGCGATGATCTGGGTGAACCAGAAGGGCGATGAGAAGAAGTACACCTTCTGGGATCTGAAGACCGAGTCCAACCGCGCGGCGAACATCCTCCTGAAGTACGGCATCCACAAGGGGGACCGGGTGCTGATCATGCTCCCCAGGGTTCCGGAGTGGTGGATCCTGACCATCGCGCTGATCAAACTCGGGGCGGTGTACAGCCCTGCGCCCACCATGCTCACCCCCAAGGACATCCGGTACCGGGTGAACACGGCGGACTTCAAGATGGTCATCACCGACATGGAGAACGCGGGCAAGATCGAGCAGATCTGCGCAGAGAGCCCGTCCCTGCAGCTTCGAATGGTCGTGGACGGGGAACTCCCGAACTGGATCAGCTACCCGCAGGAGCTGCGCTACCCGGCACCGGTCTCCTACAGGCTGGTCAACCTCCCCGGCATGCGCCGCACCCGGTCGACTGACCCCCTGGTGATCTTCTTCACCTCGGGAACGACGGGCGAGCCCAAGATGGTTGTGCACGACCATTCCTACCCCCTCGGGCACATCACGACGGCGCGGTTCTGGCATGACCTGAAGAGCACGGACCTCCACTTCACACTCTCGGACACGGGCTGGGCGAAGAGCGCCTGGGGCAAGTTGTTCGGGCAGTGGATCGAGGGTGCGGCGATCTTCGTCTACGACATCCGGGGCAAGTTCAAGCCGACGGAGATCCTGCCGCTCCTGGAGAAGTACGCGATCACCACCTTCTGCTGTCCGCCCACGATCTACCGAATGCTCATCCTCGCTGACCTCTCGCGGTTCGACTTCTCCGAGCTCCGCCACTGCACGAGCGCCGGGGAGCCCCTGAACCCGGAGGTGATCCGCGCCTGGAAGGAGGGGACGGGCATCACTATCTTCGAGGGATACGGCCAGACCGAGACCACCCTCTGCGTGGGGACGTTCCCCTGCATGGAGTGCAAACCGGGCTCCATGGGCAGACCGGCGCCCGGCTGGATCGTGGAACTGCACGACGACGACGGGAACCCTGTCGGGATCAAGCAGGAGGGGCGGATGGCGATCAAGCTGGATCCCCGCCCGGTCGGGCTCTTCCGGGAGTATATGGGGAGTCCCGAGGAGAACAGGAACTCGTTCGTGAACGGCTGGTACTACACCGGGGATCGGGCGTACCGGGACGATGACGGCTACTACTGGTTCGTGGGGCGGGACGACGACGTGATCAAGGCCTCCGGATACCGCATCGGCCCCTTCGAGGTGGAGAGCGCGCTCCTCGAGCATCCGGCCGTCGCCGAGGCGGCGGTCGTCGGGTCGCCGGACGTAATCCGCGGGCTGATCGTCAAGGCGTTCATCGTCCTGAAACCGAACTACGAACCCTCGGACTCCCTCGTAAAAGAACTGCAGAAGCACGTGAAGCAGGTCACGGCGCCCTACAAGTACCCGCGGGCGATCGAGTTCGTGGACTCGCTCCCGAAGACCATATCCGGCAAGATTCGCCGCAACGAGCTGCGGGAGCGCGAGATGCAGAAGTTCTCGGACAGCAACAACGGGGGATTCGGCGGTTCGGAGAGCGGTCGGAGCGGCAGGTAGGCAGCGCACGCACTCTTTTTTTTGCCGGGCCTGCATCCGCACGGGATCCCGCATGCGGAGGGTCCGCGTGCCGGCGCCCGGAATGAAGCGCGGGACGTGCCCGGAGGGCAATGAGCAGGGGGGGGCGGGCGGCAGGGCAGGATACCTGCCATGGCGATCGGCGGGATCGTCGGGCCTGCGAATCGCGCCGGAGGCTTCCTGCCCGCCCGTCGCCGCATCCCCTCTTCCTGCAGCCGATCCCGAACAGAGCCCGCAGTGCCGCACCCCGACTGCGCCGCCCATCGTCCCGGCAACGCAAGGGGCACGGGGAGCGGCTCATGTGCCGCTCGTTCGTGCAGGTTCCCGGTCCGCGGGAGCCGTGCGGCTGCAGGACACGCACCTTTATGTGATGGGCCGGGAAATAATATGGATGCGCGATGGATGCCCTGCCTGCGAAAGGCAGCGGTATCCGCGGCTCCTTCCGGGAGTCGCGCTCGATCGCTTGGGCGGAGGTTGCCGAGCCAGGTCAAAGGCGCAGGATTCAGGGTCCTGTCTCGCAGGAGTTCAGGGGTTCAAATCCCCCCCTCCGCATTCTCTTGGGCTCTAGCAGATAGCCGGGCGTCCATTTCGCGCGAACGCCGGCCTGTCCCGTTCGATCCGCCCCGCTGCGCGGCCCTCCGGGAACGGATGCCCGCACCGCGCGTGCGTGAGGGACTTCTGTGCCGGAAGAATTGTTCTGTTCCTGCTGGTACGCTGAAGCCTGCAGGGAGACCGCATCGTCCTCTTTTGCAGATGTCGGCGTGACCGGCACGACAGCAAGGATCCTATCGCGCAGACCGCGATGCATGGTCCGCCTGTACCGGCACGGATTGGCACAGCCTGCCGTCCAGCAGACCAGCATCGTCTGCTCGTTCGGTCTCTGCATCGCCCGGATCCCGATGCCATCGGAAGAGCGCGATCGCCTGCATCCATTCGAAGGGGAACGAGCATGTTCGTCCCCCCGCTGTGAATATCCGGAATTCATCACCGCACCTCATCTCGATAACGAAAAAAAGAAAATTTATCCGTTTTTACCCCGCATATGGGGGGGTTATGAAATGCGATAGCTGCGATCAGAAGGTATCGAAGAAAGGAAAGAAAGACCGGTGCAACATGCACCGCACCGAATGCGATAAAGTGCCGCACTGCATTCGCTGGAACTGACTCTTTTTCTCCCGTGCCCGAGGGATTCGCCGAGAGAGTGCGCTTCCGAACCGCCGGACGCCGCCAGTCTGCACCGTGCGGATCATCCGATCGATGGACGATCCCGCCATGGCAGCGGCGCTCGGCCTGCGGGCTGGCGGTATGCGGAGAACGAGGATACGAGGGGTCCGTGCAGGCCCGCGGAACAGTATTGTGCGGTTGCCATGCATCGGACCGCATGTAAACCTCTCTTCGGCCAGATAATAAGTTTCCATTTCAGCATTTGCCGGAAACGACGGTTATGCGCGGTTTTCCGGGCTGCGCTCCAGGGCATAATTTTTTGGATCCCGAATGACCACAGGTATACTGCATACGAACCGGCCGCATCGACGTACCGCCGGTATCATTCAGATACATCATGAGACTGCACCCGCGCTCACTGGACCCCTTACCGGGAGGAGCCCCTCCCGATCCGACGACGGGAACGCGGTCCGTCTTCAACGTCCTCTTCATCGCCGTCTTCTCGGCGATGATCGGGCTCGGCATCGTGATTCCGCTCCTCCCGTTCTACGCGGAGAGCCTGGGGGCGACGGGGTTCTGGATAGGCGCCATATTCTCCGGATTCTCCCTCTCAAGGGCCATCGTCATGCCCATCGTGGGCTCCATCTCGGACCGCCGGGGCCGAAAATCCTTCATCCTCGCCGGCCTCCTGCTCTACACCCTCCTCTCGCTGGGCTATATCCTGGCCACCAGCGTCTATGCGCTCACGCTGGTGCGGCTCATCCACGGCATGGCCTCGGCGGCGGTCATACCGGTCGCCATGGCCTACGTGGCCGACGCGGCTCCGAAGGGGGAGGAAGGGAAGTACATGGGCACCTTCTCCATCGCCATGTTCCTCGGCATGGGATTCGGGCCCTTCATGGGCGGCATCATCAAGGACATGGCCGGCATGGAGGCGGTCTTCCTCTCGATGGCGTTCTTCTCGACAGTCTCCCTGCTCGTCTGCCTGGCGTTCCTCCCGCAGTCCGCGCCTTCCCTGCGTGTCCGCGTCCCGGTGAAGGATACGATGCGCCACCCCCTGATGCGGGCAGTGATCATATTCCAGTTCATGAACTCCTTCGCCAACGGCACGTTCTGGGTGTTCCTCCCCCTCGCTGCGGCCATGCTGCTGCTCCTGTCGCCCACCGAGATCGGGATCGCCATCTCCCTCTCCATCTTTACGACTGCCATCTTCCAGCGGGCCTTCGGACGGGTCGCCGACCGCCACAACAAGAACATCCTGGTGATCGCCGGTTCGGTCCTGGTGGCGGCAGCCCTGACCAGCATCCCCTTCCTCGCCGGGTTCCCCGCTCTCCTGGCCGCCTCCATCCTGATCGGGCTCGGCAGCGCGATCGTGGTCCCCTCGGCGACCGCCATCACCACCATCATCGGCAGGGATATCGGCCAGGGATCCGCCATGGGTGCCTACAACACCGCCTCGAGCGCCGGTATGATCATCGCCCCCGTCGTCTCCGGGCTGGTGATGGACCTCGCCGGCATCGTGAGCGTCTTTGTCTTCTCCGGGGCAGTGAGCCTCATCTCCGTGATCATCTTCTGGATCGGCACGGAGAGAACCGCCACCTCCGCCACCCCGGCCCTTTAGGAGAAATTCTTATCTCGCCCGCAGGCAGAGATCGGGCCATGGCCAGGGATACCGGCAGAGCAACCCGCCGCGAGGTGCAGGAGAGCGTTCTTCGCGAGCGTCTCCAGCTCCTCATCGGCGAACTCCGCGAGATGAAGCGCCGCGAGCTGAGGGTGCTGGACGAGATCGACGCGATCGCCGATGCCCTGATCCCGCTGGAGGGGGGAGATCGGGATCAGGGCCGGGAGGGGTAGCGGCCTGCCGCACTCAAGAGAACAGGGGGCGTATTTTCGGGGGAGAGGGACCGTTCACAACGCTGCACGGGGCGTGACCATCCAGGTCGTGCTGCTGGAGTAGCTCCACCGCACGATATCCAGGTCGTCGCAGATCTCCGCCAGGATCCCCAGGTTCGTCCCCACCTCTTTGGGGGAGAGCCCCAGGTCGCTTGCGATGTACTTCGACTTGAAGAACCGCTTGTCCTTCTGAATGCCCGTATAGAGGTAGTTCAGAATCTTCTGCTGCGTCACATTGTAATTCTTCCAGATATTCTCGTGCATACCCATCCATCACCCCTGGGTTTGCCTAAATACATACATACATATATACATATATAACCCTGTCGAAACGTTCCTTGCAGATGCGCACCCGGTATAAAAGGAGAGCGGTCGATTCGACCGCTCCCGCGAGAGCAGGGGAGGGCAGGCACTCCGGGGGCGATGCCGGACCCATGAACCCGCCAGCGGATCTGCGGACGGACAGGAGGCTGCGGTTTGAAGAGGCAACCCCCGATCGTGAACCGATTCCGTTCTTATAGGGGGAGGGACAATCTATCTCTGAAATGATACTGAAGTGCCAGAAGTGCGGCTACGAGTGGATCTACCAGGGAAAATCCCGGTGGCTGACCACCTGTCCCCTCTGCAAAACGCCCGTCGATATCAACCAGAACCGGGACGCCACGAAGGAAGAGAGCGGCTAGGCGCAACGGCTGCGCTTCGGGCACGCCTCGTCGTACGTCGGGGAACCTCTTTTACCCGCACTCGCACCTCCCGATCGTGAGAGCCATCATCGCGGTCATGGCGGCGACCACCGCAAAGGCGGCCAGGAAACTCACGTTCTCCGCAACCTGGGCCGCGATGAAGGGCAGAATCGCGAAACCCGCGTAGTTCGCGGCGGAGTACAGACCCATCAGCACCCCCTGCGCAATGCCGCTCTCGGCCAGGAACGCCATCTGGGAGACGATCGCGAATCCCGCGCACAGCCCGATGACGGGGAACGCCAGCGGCGTCACGAACGATCCCATGACAGCGATCGCCATGCCGATCGCAGCGATGCGGATCGTGCGGATCGGCGCCAGCTGCCACCGCGGGGCGACCAGGACGGCGGCGATGGTTGCCATGTTCATCGTGGCGAGTTCGAGACCGAGGAGAGCGGGATCCCCCCCGCTGAACTGGGGATAGATCGCCGGGATCGCCCCCGTGACGCCGAGCAGCACCACGGCGGAGAGGTAGAGCCAGAGGTACCTCTGCCCGAGGCGGAGGATGTTCGGCACGCGGAACCCGCGGCGGTCGCCTTCGGAGATGCCCCCGCTCAGCAGGAGGGGGATCAGGGAGAATGCCGTGAAGAAGGCGATCCCGCCGAGCGCCGTGGAGGCAAGTGCGCTCAGCGCGCCCGCAACCAGGAGCCCCGCGAGGAGACCCAGGTTGAGCGAGGCGAAGAAGTAACCGGAGAGGCGGACGTGATCCGCCCGCGAGTTCACCCAGGAGAGACCGGCTGCAACGAAGAGCCCGGCCGCGATCCCCTCGAGCAGCCGCCCCGCCAGCAGCGCGATCCCCTGCGGGTAGAGCAGGATCACGGCGCCGGAGGCGACGGTCAGCACGAGCCCGCCCCGGATCAGGATCCCCCGCCCGATCCGGTCGCTCGCCACGCCCGCGGGCAGGACGGTGATGAGCGCCCCCAGGAAGTAGGCGGCGTAGATCGCTCCCTGGAACGAGACCCGGTCCGAGAACGCGGGAAGGACGGGTACAACCGCGTTGGAGAGCGCCATCACCCCGAATATGCCCAGGAGGACCGCCCACCGATCCCTCATGTCAGATCATGCGGTAGGTTTCCAGGTTCATGGGGGAGTGCGTCTCGATGCGGTAGCGCTTGTAGATCGAACTGGCCAGATCGATCGTCTTGTTCTCGTCCCCGTGTATGGTGAAGATCTTCTCCGGCCGGGGCTGGACGTGGCCGACGTAGTTCATCAGTTCGCGGCGATCCGAGTGACCCGAGAACCCGTCGATCGTCACGATCTCCATGTTCACCGCGATCGTCTCCCGCCCGCCGAGCGGCAGCTCCCGCCACCCCTTCTGGATGCGCCGCCCGATCGTGCCCTCCGCCTGGTACCCCACGAAGATGAGGGCGTTCCGCTGGTCCGATGAGATCCCCCGCAGGTACTCCATCACCGGTCCGCCGTTCAGCATGCCGCTCGTGGTGACGATCACGCAGGCGCCGCCCTGGATGACACGTTCGCGGATCTCGGGTGAGTCCACCTGCACGAAGACGTCCGATAGGAACGGATTCATCCCCTCGCGGAAGATCTGGTTCCGCAGATCCGGGTTCAGGTACTCGGGATAGGCGGTATGGATGGCGGTCGCCTCGCGGATCATCCCGTCCAGGTAGATCGGGATCTTCGGGATCTTGTTCAGGCGGATGCCCTCCTCGAGAGCCAGCATGACCTCCTGCGACCGCCCGACCGAGAACGCGGGGATCAGCACTTTCCCGCCGCGGGAGAGGGTGGCGTTCACCTCTTCGTAGAGCTTCTCTTCGGCCTCCTTGCGGGACGGCTGGATGTCGTTCGAGCCCCCGTATGTGCTCTCGATGAAGAGCGCCTCGAGCCGCGGGAACTGGGTCGTCGCCGGGCTGAAGAGACGGCTCTTGCTGTAGTTGAAGTCACCGGTAAAAGCGACGTTGTAGAGCCCGTCCCCGATGTGGAAATGGGCGATCGCAGAGCCCAGGATGTGACCGGCGTTGTGGAACGTGAGCTTGATATCCGGCGCGATGTCGGTCACGTTGCCGTAGTTCAGGGCGATCGAGCGCTTGATGTACTCCTTCACCTCGTTCGAGGTATAGGGGATCTTCTCGTTCTCCTTGCGCAGCACCTCCAGGTAGTCGAGCTGCAGCATCGCCGAGAGATCGCGCGTGGGCGGCGTGCTGTATACGGGCCCCTCGTAGCCGTATTTGAAGAGGAGAGGTATGTAGGCGCAGTGGTCCAGATGGGCGTGGGTCAGCACGACCGCATCCAGCTGGGAGAGCGGGTGGATCTCCGGCACGTAAAGGTAGGGCGTGCCGTTGCTGTTGCCCGGTTTCTCGCCGCAGTCCACCAGGATCTTGCTCTCGGGCGTGGAGAGGAGGAACGCCGACCGCCCCACCTCGCGGCAGGCTCCCAGCATGGTAACCCGCGCCCACTGGTCCTTGCTGGTGATCTCACGGTGGATCCGCCTCCCGATGACCCGCAGGAACTCCTTGCGCTCATCCTTGACGGCGCGGAGGTACTGCCGCACCTGCTTGATCGTCGAGGACTCGATCGGCGGCGTCCGAACCACCTTCGGAGTCCAGCCGATGTGCCGCGTGATCTCGCGCAGCGTCGAGCCGTTCTTGCCGATGACCACGCCGGGCTTCTCCGCCTCGATCAGCACCTCACCCGTATCGGCATCGAAGAAGACGTCGGTGATCCCCGCGCTCTCGGCGACGACCGCACGGATCTCGTTCAGGGCAACCTCGGGATCCTCCAGCACGTTCGGGCGCACCACGATCCGCTTCCGCAGGTCCCGTGCCAGCACCTTGATGAGATCCGCCTGCTCTGCGAAGACCTTCGGGTCGTCGGTATAGATGACCAGCTCCGGTCCCTCGAATTCTACCTGGGAGACAGTAATCCCTCGGGGGACGATACTGTTGATCTTCTCCTTTAATTCCTTAAGCCTCTCCTCAATAAGCATACATATGTTCCCAAAAAAGAATTTTTCAAACGGTTGAAGCGACGGACGCCTTCGGCTTCACGACGATGGTGGCCTCTTCGTACTTGTCAGCGGCGATCACAACGACCGAGATGTCCTCTCCCGAGGCGATGTCCCGGCGCATGGCGGCTTTCAGGGCGCGGATAGCCAGGTCGGCCGCCTCCTTCTCCTCCAGATCGGCATGGTACTGGTCTTCCAGCACGCCCAGCGCCATCGGCGAACCGGATCCCGTGGCGATGAACTCCTCCTCCCGCGTCGCACCCCCGAGGGCATCCACCGAGAAGATGCTCGGTCCGTTGCGGTCGTATCCGCCCACGAGCAGCTGCACGTAGTAGGGGAAGTAGCGGTTCTGGTTCAGGTAGTTGGACAGCAGCGTCGATGCGGCCGCCACGGTGATGGGCTTTCCGCGCCGGATCTCGTACAGGCTGCACTCGACCGTCATGATGCGCGCCAGCTGCTGGGCATCCCCCACACCGCCGGCGATGGTCATCCCGATCCGATCGGCGATGCGGTAGATCTTCTTGGCTTTCTTGCTGGCGATGAGGTAGCCCATCGTCGCCCGCTTCTCGGTCGCGAGCACCACGCCTCCGCTGAAGGTCAGACCCACCGTAGTGGTACCCGTCATCGTCTGGGGATACGTATCGGACATATATCTTCCTCCGAATGGTATAAACGCTGGAAATTATATAAAAGTGCTCCAGAGTATAGAATGACAGCAACCGACTTAAATATTGTTGTTACCCCTCATTCCTGCAGAGCACTTTGATGAGTTCGCGATCGAACAGCATGGCGACGAGTTCCTTGTCGCTGTTCACCACCGGGAGCTGATCGACCCGGGCCCGCTTCATCTTCAGGGCGCAGTCGCTCACCTCGGCATTCAGGGGCACCATCACCACGTTCCTGATCATGGCGGACTTCACGGGACGGGGCGGAAGCTTGATCCTGGAGACGCCGTAGGTGAGGGTGTGGAGATCCCGAATGCTCTCCCAGGTCCATTCGTCGTCGTCGGTGCCATTGCTGAAGTCGCTCGTCTGGATGCTGTCCTCGACGCTGGAGTTTCTGATGAGGTCCCGCTCGGTGATGATGCCGGAGAGTTTGCCCTCCTCGTCCAGGATGGGGATCGCGTCGAAGCCGGATATCTCCATGATCCGCCCCACGAGGCAGAGAGGAGTCTCCTCCCAGAGGGCGAACGTGTGGCTTGTGTAGAGATCCTTGATCTCCTGCTTTATCCGCATCTGTGCGATGGCGGTGATCAGGTCCGCCACGCTGATGATGCCCGCCAGGCTGCCATCCTCGACCACCGGCAGGCGCCGCACGTTGTGCGCGATCATCAGGCGTGCAGCCTCGTCCAGGGGGGTGTCCCGGGCGACACTCACCGGATTCTGCGACATCAGGAGCCCGAGCTGGGTCTCCTCGGACTTCCGGAGCAGATCTTTTCTCGTGATGATCCCCACGAGTTTGCCGTCCTTGAGCACCGGCACACCGCTGATGCCCGTCCGCTTCAGGATCTTCAGCACGTCGTCCCGGCTGCCGGGGATCTCGACGCTCACCACATCGGTGGTCATGAAGTCGGCGACGGTCATCACGACTATGATCTCACCACCATGGTCGTTATGGGGCTGTACTTCACCACGTGCGAGCTCACGCTGCCGATCAGCAGGCGGTCGATATTGCTCTTGCCGTGGGCACCCAAGACAATCAGGTCGGCTCCTAGTTCCTCGGCCAGGCGGATGATCTCGTTGCCGGCCCGCCCCTGCCGCATATGGGTGGCGATCTCCAGGCCAGCCGCCTTTGCGGTCTGCCGTGCAGCGGAGAGCGCATCCTGCCCCTCCTTCTCCAGCAACCCGTAGATCACCTCCCAGGTGTTGTCCATCGGGATCGACGAGAAGAGACCGGTCTCCACCACGTAGACCACGTGGAGTTCTGCCGACCATCGTCTTGCCTCGTCGATGGCCTTCTCCAGAGCCTCCGTGCTGGTTTTGGAGCCGTCAATAGCCGCAAGTATCTTGCGAAACATACACACCCTCGGAAAATGAGACTACCCTTAATTATTTACATGAAGTACTAATAACGTTTTTCTCGATATCGCACCGGGTTACCCTTTTTACAATAGTGGAGCAGCGATCCGCGCTGAATACCAGGCTGGATCGCGCGGGTCTGATCAGGAGGAAGTCTGCGGGGGCGCCTTCTTCGATAAAGAAGGAGCGGAAGAGGAGTCTGGAGCCCAGCACGGCAGCCCGGATCAGGTCCCGGGGATCGAGGCGGTAGACGTGGTATGCAAAGGACATCTCCGCGAACATGTCCGGCTGTATGAACATGACGTTGTCCGTGCCGAGGAGGACGGTGCAGCCCAACTCCCGCATGCGGCGGAGCGGTGGGTGCTGCGCATCCCCGGCAACACCGAGAATCCAGTTGGAGCGGGGGCAGACGGCGATCGGGATCCCCCGATCCGCGCACTCTGCCAGCTGCGCGTCCGTTGCATGCGTGCAGTGGACGAGGAGATCGGGCTCGAGGGCGAGCGCCCGCTCCACGTCGGACGCATCCCGTTCGCCGGCGTGGATCGCCACGAGCTTGCCGGATCGCCGTGCCTCCTCCGCCAGCGTCTCGGCAGAAACGACATCCCGGATGCTGGATATGCCGATCCCGTCGCCCTCCCGCTCCCCGCCCTCGCGCCCGAAGATGACGGGCGCGATATCGAGGGAGGCGAGCGCGCTCCGCAGGGCGAGCACCCCCTCCACACCCCCTTCCCGGAAGTCCGCGAAACCGTGCGTGCCGGATGCGAGCATCCCCTGCAGGCTCGCCCGCATGGCGGCGACGAGGCGGGGACGGTCCGTGGCAGCCAGGATGCGGTGCTTCAGGCCGTCCGGGGGGGCCACCAGGGCTTCCAGCGATCCCTGCAGCGGGATGTCCATGCCGACAGTATCGCCGACGTGGGTGTGGGCGTTGAAGAAGGCGGGGCAGATCCAGAGTTCGGGGACGCTCCGCGCCTCCTCGATGCAGGCGATGCGGCCGCTCTCCACGTGGATCCGCACGCTCCTCTCCTCCAGATCCTCCCCGACGAGCGCGTGGCCGGCATAGACGGTCGAAGACAACTGCGGCACCTGCTACTTCTTTATACCATGCGCGAGAAAATATCCTTTATGGCAAAGAAGGGTGGCGGAAGGCTGATCTCGTCGGCGGGTCTCGTCAACTACTACGAGAGCGAGGACCGGCGGGCGATCCACATCAACCCTGTGCTGGTCGTCGCATCCGCGATCGCGATCGGGGTATCCATTTACATACTGAACGTCGTCTATTGAGCGAACACCCTCTTTTCAGGGATTAAACCCGGCATCAGCACCGGGCGGGAAGCCCCGGCGGGGCGGATCACGGCAGGACAGATGCGTGACGGCCGGGGATCGATCCTGCGAGTGACCGGGGGACGAAGGGGACCGCTTCACCCTCTCCCGCGGCTCCAGAGCGCGCCCGGAGGTGCCAGAGGGGACGCCGCAGGCGGGATCCGGCGGATTCGATCCGTTCGTCTGCAGGTCTCCTGGATCGCGAGGAGACGGGCAGAGGGGGGGGTACGGTCAGGGTGGACGTCGACGACCTCTTCGGATTCTGTAGAGGGCGTCGTCTGCATGGCGCGATGCAGAATCCCCAGCTCTCCGTCAGCGCGGGACGTGCGAAAGCAGACCCGCTGGCACCCTCTCCGGAGCGCTGCATGGCGCCGTTGTGCGGGAAAACCCGGATGAACGAGAATTTAGGAATCTATTTATCCAGACATGCGTATCTACCGTTACTGATGTACCTCGTCATCCGCTGTCCGGGATGCAAGACCTTCAGCTACGTGGACCGGTACCAGCGCTGGAAACTCTGCCACGTGTGCGGAGAGACCATCAATATCAGCAGCATCCCGATCTACCTAGACGTCCGGGATCACCACGAGGCCGAGAGCGTGGTGAGCCAGCTGGAGACGTTCCTCCGCGAGACGGGGAGAAAGGACCTCACGGGAGAGGAGCTGCGGAGACTGCGGGAGAGGTACCTGCAGTGGCTGCGGAACCAGACGTGATCACCAGAGCTTCCCGCACCCCGGGCAGACCGCCGTCACCCTCCGCCCGCAGCGGGGGCAGAAGAGCCCGATCCGATCCCGGTCCTCGAGCGGTCCGCCGCACTTCTTGCAGTGTATGTTCGCCTCGAAACCGCAGGAATGCCTGAGCATCAATCCATATATCGGTAGTTCCGTATAAAAAGGGTTCCCTTTCCTCTGTTGGCGATATCCCCCTCGAAAACGGCGTACGGCGGCCCTCCCGCCGTCAGCGGAGCGGTGCGGATCTTCCGGAACGTGGGGAGCAGGTTATGGGCCGTTCCGTGCACGGTGCACGTGCCGCCCGTCATGTTGCCGCAGGGGCGGTAGCAGTCGCCGCCGATGACGAGCTCCCCGCCCTTCATCTCCACACCGGCCATGTCCCCGGCACTGCCGTGGATGGTGACCGATCCGCCCGCGAGGTATTCAGCCGCGAAGTCCCCCGCATTCCCGTGGACGATGACGGTGCCGCCCCGCATGCCGTGCTTCTCCCCGCGGTAGCCGGATGCCAGGTAGTGGGCGGCGTCCCCGTGGCAGATCACCGTCCCCCCCTGGAGCTCGCGGGCGAGCCAGTGGTCCGCGTTCCCGCCGATCTCGATCGTGCCGCCGCTCATGAAGTTACCGCAGTGCATCCCCACGGAACCCTCGATCAGGATGCACCCCCCGTCCATGTACTCCCCGATGCGCTTGACGCGCGATACGTCCCCGCGGAGGATCACCTCCACCTCCGAGACGTCCCGCGCCTCACCCTCGATGGAGACCGAGAAGAGGTCGGTGAGCCGCCGCTCCTTGTTCCCCTCGAAGACGGTGAACTCATCGCCCTCGAGGAACGTGCGGGGGAGGATGCGCTCCGCTTCGATGGGAATATTGGGCTTCTTCCGCGGTTTTGCCACCAGGAGCACCCGCATCATAGCTCCGCCTCCGTCTCGATGCAGATGCTCCTCCTGATGTACGCCTCCTGCACGGGGTAGTTGCCCATCCGCACCGTGTAGTAGCGGGCGAACTTCTTCGCAAACTCCGGATCCCGCCCCATGTCGTACTCCTCGGATATGCGGGGCTTCACCCAGATGGTGCTGTTGTCGCCCTCCACGACGACCCTTCCCTCGCGGCTCACCACCCGCCCCCGCTTTACGGTATAGAGGGTCTGCCGGAACCCCTCGATCACCCTGCGGTACTCGGCCGAGGGATCGATCTCCCCGATGCGGACGGGGTAGATGGCGAGGTCCGCCGCGGCCCCGGGCCCGAGGTGCCCCTTGCCGAGGGGGAGAAGACCCAGCGCCTTCGCCTGCCCGGCTCGCGTCATCACGGCGATCTCGTTCCAGTCCAGTTCGCGGTCGATCGCCGGCAGTGCGATGCGGCGCTCCGCTTCGGGATGGAGGGTGGCGAGTTCCGCGTCCCGGTACTTCCTGCTCATGAGGAGCCCGATGATCTCGGGGTACTTCACGAAGGGGGCGCCGTTGGGGTTGTCCGTTGCGAGGAGGCACTGCCAGGGGCTGCGGGTCAGGAGGGCGAGTTCGAGGCCCACCGCCCACATGACGCAGTTCACCGTGCTCTTCCGGCTGTAGTAGACGGGGATGATCCCCGAACCCGTCTCCAGCTCCACGTCGTGGTTGGACCACTTGTTGTGGTGGAGGCGGTAGAGGTTGAACTCCATCGGCCCGTCCGCCGTCATCGTCGTCGTCTTCCCGAACATCACCTGCCCCATGTCCATGACGATCTGGGGGCGGTCGTTCACGGCACGGGCGACCAGATCCGCGCGGGAGCAGATGTCCTTCCAGGACGAGCCCCCGTAGGCGTGGAACTGGACATGGGTGGCGTAGAGGCTCTGCCGCTCCGGGTTCAGGTCGGGGATGTGGCGGAAGGTGTCCACCGTGCACCAGGCGTTCCCCGGCACGCCCAGGCGGTTGCAGTGCAGGTGGACGGAGTGCGGGAGGTGCAGGAGCTCGTTCGCCCGCACCAGGGCGGTGACGATCTCGATCGGGCTCACCTCGAAGTGGGGGACCGGATCGTGGATGCACTCCACGTTCTTCCCCCAGCCCCAGGCCTCGGTTCCGCCGGGGTTGGTCAGCTTGATGGCAAACCCCTTGACGGCGGAGAGCGTCCAGCCGACGATCGCGGCGGCTCTCTTCACGTCGTTCTCCTTCACCGCCTCCATCACCGCCCAGTTGCCGTCGAAGAGCGTGTTCGCCATCGTGTCCTGGAGGGGCGTCGCGGAGAACTCCTCGTGGGTGTGCCGCGCCTCGAGGGGGGCCATGGCGCCCTCCAGCACGGTCGTGTATCCCATCGCGCTGTAACGGTAGCTGTTCCCGAAGGTGGTGGGCACGCTGTAGCCCGAAGTGGCGTGCATCCCCCCCTGCCGCGCCGTCCTCCCGGCCCGCATGTCCTCCGGCATCATGTAACGCCCGAAGTTCACCTTGGTGCCGCAGATATGCGTATGCGAGTCGATGCCGCCGGGGAGCGTGAGGCATCCCGCGGCATCGATCACCTCCGCACGGCCGCTCACCGACTCCACGATGCGGGCGTCCCGGATCAGGATATCCATCGTCTCCCCCCGGATGCCGTTGATGGGATCGATCACGCAGGCGTTGCGGATCAGCAGTTCGGTCATCTCCCTTTCGCCTCCCGGATCCGCTCGAGCATCTGCTGCAGGACGGTGCGGTCGTCGGGATACCCCAGGTCCAGGATCTTCCGCGTGCGGATGGGCACACCGTCCATGCGGTAGGCGGTCCCCTCGGCATCGATGCCGGTCACGGCGACCGGTATCTGGATCTCGGCGAAGGCGGTGGTCGCATTGGGATAGGGATCGAGCTGCACCAGCGGAATATCGGCGAGATGCGCCACGGCCGAGCGGGGAAGATGGGCCGCCGGATCGCTCGCCACCACCAGGCAGGCGTCGCACTCCCGCCGGGCCAGGAGATCGACGGCGCTCGTCTCGCCGGGGTTGTACCAGGCGATGCCCCGCGAAAAGTCCACGGCAAAGGGGTATCCCGTCATCCAGGTGCAGACCTCGTTGAACCCGTAGACGTTGAAGTGACCCCGCATCGGCGTCAGCGTGAACTTGGTATGGCGGTTCAGCTCGTCCACGAGCTCGATCGCGTTGCGGATGTTCTTGTATTTACCGCCCGTCTGCGTCAGCCCCATGCCGAAGAAGAGGGCGCCGTACTGTGCGGACTTGCAGATCGCGGCGACCCGCCGCAGTTGCTGACGGGAGACACCGCTCACCGTGGGGGGGATCATGTCATCTTTTCCCCTCACCATCGCGCGGAGGGCGGAGAGCACGGCGTAATCCCCGCCGGGCTTTATCTTTATGAACTCGTCAGCCACCTGCGCGGTATCGGTCCTGCGGATATCCACCACGATCACGGTTCTGTCGCGGTGCGAGTTCCCCAGGAAGAACCCGTCAGTATAGGTGGTGTAGCGGCTCATGTGCCGCGGATGGGCCTCGATGGGGTTGCAGCCCCAGTAGAGGATCACGTCGGCGCGGTTCTTCACCTGCCCGAGCGTGCATCCCGGGTGACCCACCTCCTGGATCGCAAGGATCGAGGTGCCGTGGCAGACCGACGTGGTTGCGTCGATCACCCCGCCCAGGATCTCCGCCAGCTGGACGCCAACGCTCTGGGCCTCCCCGCATGTGCCGCTCCAGCCGTAGAGCAGGGGGCGATCGGCATCCAGCAGGATCTCCGCTGCCCGCTCGATGGCGGCGGTATAGGTCTCCTCCCCCCAGACCCCCCCTCGGCGGCGGATCGGAGCCTTCAGCCGCCCCTCGGTGGTGAACTTGTGCGCCCCGAGCTCGCAGGCGTTGTCCACCCCCCGGATCCGCCCGCCCTCGACGGTCACCTCCAGATCGTCGCAGAGGCAGCCGCAGAAGGTGCAGACGACGTCTCTATGAATCGTAGGGAACACCCCCCAGGCTCCCCATCAGCTCGCCGACGGTCGACCGCTCATCGTCCGTCGGCTCCACGTCCACCCAGACCAGCTTGAAGTCCGGCATGCCCGTCCCGTGCGTCTCTGCCGGTATGAGACAGTTGGCGTAGGGTCCGTAGGGCACGAAGAGGGTCCCCCGCTCCGCGTCGTCCCGTTCGACCAGGCGCAGCACCACCTCGCCCGCACCGTTCCGCACGCGCACGTTCCCGCCCGGCACGACCCCGAGCTCCAGCATGTCGAGCTCGTGCATCGCACAGACGGAGGTCGCCTCGCGATAGCCTGGTGCGTACTTGAACTCGACCGAATCCCCCTGCCGCACGGTCCGCGCGGTGTTCAGCAGGAGACGCATGCTATGCCCCCTCCTGGACGGGCTCCAGGATCCGCTCCACCCGGATCGCACCGTTCGGGCACGTATTCTCGCACGTCCTGCACCCCGTCGTCTTCTCCGGATGCAGGATGCGGTGCTGCCCCTGCTCGATGCGCATGATCACTTCGTCGCTGGCGCTGTGCCCCCCGTACGCGATCTCGGGGTCGATCTCCTTGTTGACCGGGCAGGAGACGACGCAGTTGCCGCACTTCATGCAGCGCTCCGGATCGACGTGGATGTGGAACCGTGTGCGGAAGCCGCTGCGGTCGCGGCGGCGGACCTCCAGGATTCGGCCCGAGGAGAGGACGTCCTCGGTGCAGACCTCCACGCAGAGCCCGCATCGGATGCAGTGGCCCGGGGATATCCGCGGCTCCCATCCGTTCGCCGTCTTCCTGACCTCGATCGCCCCCGGCGCGGGGCAGATCATCATGCAGAGCAGACAGTGCGTGCACTCCCTGCCGGTCAGCGCCGGGAAGTCCCGGAAGTGGGGCGGGGCGGCAAGAGGAGCTGTCCTGGCAAAGAAAAACTTGGTCAGCCACTCCCGCCGCAGGAACTCCTTCAGGTACCAGAGGATCGACCGGACCATCCCTACCGCTCCGTGCAGGCGACGCAGGGGTCGGAACTGATGAACGTGGACGTGATGTCCGCTGCCGAGAGGACGCCCCGGAGCATGAAGTGGGTGCAGGCCTCGATGTTCATGATGGAGGGCGTCCGCACGGCGATCTCCGCGATCCTGCCATGGTCGTCCGTCTTCACGTAGTAGGTGAGCTCACCCCGGGGCGCCTCCCCCGCATGGCGCGCCTCGCCGCCCCGCACCTCACCCCCGCCCCGCACGGGGCCGGGCTGCATCTCGTCCAGGCAGCGGCGGATCAGCCCGATGCTCTGGGCGACCTCGTCGAACCGCAGCATGGTGCGGGCGTAGTTGTCCCCCCCGGTGCGGGTGACGGGGGCGAATCCGAGCCTGCGGTAGGTCGGATGCTCCGTCCGCAGGTCGACGGCGATCCCGCTGGCCCGGGCCGTCGGCCCCACGGCGTGGGCGACACGCGCGTCCTCTGGGGTGAGGATGCCGATCCCGCGGCTGCGGAGGGCGATCAGGGGACCGTCGCGGAACATCCGCACGAACCGCTCGAGCTCCGTCTCGATGTGGTCGAGACCCTGCCGCAGCGCCGCCGCATCTTCTTCCGCGAGGTCAAACCGCACGCCGCCGGGCACCATGTAGGAGCAGGTGACGCGCGCGCCCGTGACCCGCTCCAGCTCGTCCATCGCCGTCTCGCGGAGGTTCAAGAGGTACATCGCCAGCGTCTCGTGCTCGATCGTGTAGCAGTAGGAGAAGTTCGCCAGGATGTGGCTCTGGATCCGGTCGAGCTCGTTCACGATGACGCGCAGGTAGGCGGCCCGGTCGGGGACAGCGATGCCGCTGATCTCCTCCACCGCCTCGATGTACACCATGTTGTGGATGACGGAGCAGATGCCGCAGATCCGTTCGGCCAGGAACATCACCTCCTGCCAGGGCCGCCCCCGCATGATCCGCTCGATGCCCTTCTTGACGTAGCCGAGTTCCACCTCGGTGCGCACCACGGACTCGCCCCGGGTCTCGCACTTCAGCCGCGCAGGCTCCTTGAAGCAGGGGTGCAGCGGCCCCAGCGGCAGCGAGACGTCCACGGTCTTCTTCATCGCCTCTTCTCCTCGAAGTCCCGGAAGATCGCCGGGGCGAGCGAGAGGATCGCGTTCAGGAGCTCCGTCGGGCGCGGCGGGCAGCCGGGCACCTCCGCGGCAACGGGGATGTGCTTCGATACGGGCGGATCCACGTACGAGCCCCGGCGGTTGAAGACGCAGCCGGAGATGGGGCAGTTCCCGACGGCGATCGCCGCCTTGGGCTCGGGGATCTTGTTCCAGATCGAGAGCAGCTTGTCCTCCCACTGGGGAGTGACCGCACCGGTCACCAGGAGCACGTCCGCCTCCCGCGGGTTGTTGTGCACGTAGATGCCGTACTGCTCGATGTCGTAGCGGGGCGCCAGCATGGCGAGGACTTCGATGTCGCAGCCGTTGCAGGACCCGACGTTGACGTAGCAGACGTGGATGGACTTACGACGAACGGTATTCTTGATATCCTGAAGGAGGCTCATGCAGAGAGCACCTCCCGAACTTTTTCGATGGCGGATGCGACGGCCCGCTCTTCGGAGAGACCGTTCGCGATGGATCTTTTCGCCTCCGATACGATATACCGCATGGACGGCGAATCCAGCAGGGGAACGTAGCGCGTGAGCAGCTCCTCCCCCAGTCGCCTCTCCACCGCACCCCCCGGATCGCCCAGGGCGAGCCAGGCTTCGTAGCGCGCCGGCAGATTCTCCAGGAGGATCATGTCGAGCCTCTCCATCATCAGCCTCCGCAGCCGCTGCTTCTCGATGCCGTAGCGGCGGGCGATCTCGGCGACGGTCCAGTCGTGGCGCAAGCTGGTGAGGATGTTGAGCTGCATGCCGCGCAGATCCTTCTCGTACAGGAACTCCAATCACACCACCCCCGCCAGTTTCAACGCGGTGTATGCCGCGAAGAGCAGGACGGCGAGCCAGAGGATCGCCATCTCGCAGGCCTTCAGGCGGTGCTCGTCGCTCCCCCACGAGACCGCCGCGGCGAAGGCGAGCAGCCCCAGCACGCCGATGGTCTGGATCCGGAGGGCGGTATTGTCCACGAACTGCAGCACGGCAAGGATCCCGTAGATCAGGGCTGCGATGGCGAGCGCCACGCGGAGCAGGCTCAAAAGATCACCCCCAGCACCAGGGCGTAGACGACGATCCCGGCGGTCGCCAGGAGCTGGACGGTGACGGTATCGTAGGGGGAGAGCATCGGGGTGAGGGCGCAGACGAACGAGAGCGAGAGCAGGATCAGGAGCATGACGAGCAGCGCCGCCCATGCGGGCAGGCTCCCGATGAAGATCAGGGTGAAGGCGTAGAGCAGCACGAACGTCTTGAGGGCGAACCCCACCTCGAGCCCCGCCCTCCAGACCCCGAAGTGCTCCGTCCTGTTCCCGCTCACGATCTCCTTCGCCTCGATGACGGCAAACGGACTGTAGTGCATCTTCGAGAGGAGGACCAGGTACATGGCCAGGGCGGCCGGGGGCGCGATGAGCAGGAGGGGGCCGTGCGCCGCCTGGTAGGCGAGGATCTCGGAGAGCATCAGCGATCCCGTGAAGAGGTAGATCGCCCCGATGGTGGCGAAGAGCGGGATCTCCGAGGCGGCGGTCATCACCGAGCGGATCGCGCCGAACTTGCCGTAGGGGGAGCCGGAGGAGAGCCCCAGCCCGTGCTCCACGATCTTGTGGAGCATATAGAACCCGAACAGCAGCAGGATGCTCCCCGAGGCGAGGAGGACGAAGAGGGAGGCGCTCCAGATCGCGATCGCCACCAGCACCACCGCGACAAAGAGCGACTGGCTGGCGGTCTTCGGGATCCACGTCTGCTTGAAGGAGAACTTCAGGGTGTGCAGGATCTCCTGCCAGACCGGCGGGCCGGGCCTGCCCTGGATCCGCGCGATCACCTTGCGGTGGATGCCGTGGAAGAGCAGCCCGAGGAGCGTGGCGGAGAGGAGGTATCCGATCATGTCAGTACCCCACGAAGGGGATGTCGTCCTCCCCCTCCTCCGCGCTCCACCACAGCCCGAGCGAGGCGACGAACAGCGGGAACGTGCAAACGAGCGCGATCGCCGCGGCCCATGGCGGGAGCGGCGGCAGCGCTCCGGAGGCCGCTGCACCCAGGCAGGCGATGCCCGAACCGATCGCCAGCGTACGTGCGTTCTTCTTCTTCATTTCCCTCACATCGATACGACAATCTCGACGACCCGCAGGAATATCAGGAGCGAACTGACGTGGATCATCAGGATGAAGGGGGCGCCGGGCGCCCGGGTGATCTCCGCCTTGGCGATGTAGAACGGCGCCATCCCCTCCCCCATCACCCCGAGCACCAGGAAGGCCCTGGCGATGAGGGGCACCTCGACAGCGCTCCGGTAGAGCTCCCACAGGCTCAGGGTTCCGGTGGTCGCCAGGGTGATCGCCGCCCCCCCGAAGAGGGGGACGGTGGCGACCATGGCGACGATGCCGTACTGGAACGCGGCGTCCAGCACGTGGCGGATCCGGTAAGCGGCGACGATGCCGATGTTCGTGATCCCGATCATGGACGTGAAGAGGGTGAAGTTGAAGACATCCCCGCTCGCCATCGCACCCATGGTGGCAAACCCGCAGGCGATCGCCATGAACCGCTGGAACCGGAACTCCTTCTCCTGGACCTCCTTGGTGTAGTAGGCGTCGCCGCCGAACGCGATGTCCACCTGGCGCTCGGGGCGGGCCAGGATGACGAGGAGCGTGAATACCAGGGCGAACGCGAAGAGGCACGCGGTATAGGGCGTGAAGTAGTCCACAATGTCGCCGAACTCCAGCACCAGGATCTCGCGGCCACCGATGGCCGCCCCGGGGAGCTCAAACATTCGATCCACCCCGCATGGTCCCGACGAGCGCCATCTTCGCCATCACCTTGAGGAGGATCGCCCCTCCCGCGATCATCACGGCGAAGAACCAGTAGGCGGGCAGGAGCATGAAGACGAAGAAGGCGAGGATCCAGATCGCCCAGGCATAGCCGCTCGCCACCTCGATCGCGTGGAACCGCTCGCGGTGCCCGCGGCACAGGAAGTAGAAGATCACTCCGAGAGCGGCGACCGCTCCTCCCGAGAACCCGGAGAGCACGATCCCGTAGCCGACGAGGATGACGGCGATGATGGGGGGTGCGCTCTCCATCACCTCGATCCGCACCCGCTGCTCCGGCTGCCTCGTCAGCCCTTCCCGCAGAATGTAGACCTCGGAGACCGCCATCAGCTCGGAGATTCCCACGACCAGTCCGGGCAGGATGAGGGCTTCTGCGAGGTCCGTCGCGATCAGGGCGATGACCGCGAGCGCCAGGATCTCTGCGAGGTCCGTGAGCAGGATGCGGTGGAGGTCGTCTCTCTCCCGGACGAGGGCGGAGAATCCTGCCACGATCCCCAGAAACGCGACGAGAAGGCCCAGGGAGTACTCCGCAGCCATGTCAGTCCCTCCTCCGGAAGATGTAGGATGCGATGGCGAACGCCGCGAAGAGGATGCTCGTCTCCACGACGGTGTCCAGGCCCCGTGTGTTGTAGAGGATCTCGTCAATGATCCCCCCGGGGTGGGAGACGATCGTCGTCCCCATGTGAAGCGTGCTCTGCGCCATGTAGAGCGAGAGGGGCGTCAGGTAGGCGGTGACATAGCCGGCATAGGGCGAGTTCTCGATGTACTGGGCCTTCACCCCGGTGGCATTGAAGGGGGTGCCCCCGCGGTCGTAGGGATCGAGCGAGCTCCCCCGATCGATCGCCTTCGGGTAGAGGGCGTCCCCCCGGTACTCCAGGAGCGGGAGCGTGACGAGACCGACGATCGTCACCGCGACGACGACGAGGGCGTAGACGGCGGTCAGGTTCTCCAGGCGGGAGATCGCCTCCGATATGCGGCGGACGATCACGGCGCCTCCCTCCTCTCGATCACACGCACGAGGACGAACGTGGCGATGGCCGTGACCGCGATGAAGGTGAGAAGGGCGAGGGTCTCGTCGTAGGAGAGCATGACGAGGAGGAGCCCGAACGCCGGAATCTCCAGGTTGATCAGCCGGTTCACGTAGGTCTTCGGCCGCGGGAAGACGGCGGCGAGCACCCCGATCCCGAGGATGACGAGACCCAGGAGAAACTCCGCCGTCACGGGCATCCCCTCCGGCACACGAGCAGGATAAAGATGGTCGCGATCGGGACGATGAGGGCATACGCGATGGCGACATCCAGGTAGCCCCGATCCACGATGAAGGGGACGATGCCGCCTGCGAGGATGCCGAGCGATACGAGTTTGTCGAACGGATCCTTCTGGATCATCGCGGCGACGGCGCCCAGGATGGCGACGAAGCCGAAGACGAGAGCGAATCCCTCATTCACGCGTCTCTATCCCTCCGGCGTAAGCGCTCGCGATCGCATTGGACTCGAGAGTCGATCCGACAAAGTAGGCAGCCGCCGCGACGATGGCGAGCGGGTGGGGAACGATCAGGGCAACCGATCCCGCGATGGCAAACCCGAGCACGTTCAGGTACGGGAGTTTCCGAAGGGTTCTCCTCTCCAGGACGATGCGGAATGCCGAGAAGAGGGCGATGCCTGCACAGAATGCGAGAGACAGTTCTGCGGGGATCATCCGCGCCTCACGCTCCACAGACGCGCCAGGATACTGCTGGCATGCACGTGCGAGATGCCCTGGATGGTCAGGATGGCGATCACCATCCCCGCGATGAAGTCCGATGCCAGAAACCCGATCTGGGTGAACCCGAAGACGGCGAAGGTGGCGGCGATCGCCCCCGTGGTGCCGGCATAGCCGGGATCATGGCAGATGCGGTTTCCGATGTAGACCAGGAGGGCGGCAAAGAGCCCGCCGGGGATGCCGGCGATATAGACGCCGATGGACGCCAGCAGGGTTCCGGCGGAGGCGTCCGGTGACGAGACGATGTTGCCCATCATGTAGCCGCCGGCGAGCGCCCCGCCGTCATGCTCGATCGCTCTCCCGATCGCCGTCGCCCCGCTCACGCCGCCCTTCTCCGGCAGCCGGAAGAGTATGTCGATGGGAACGAAAATGAGCCAGCAGACGGCAGACGCGATAAAAATTCGCGCCACAACATCCAGCATTCAGGGAACTCCGACAGTAGAGGTTGTTGTGCGGTGCGATTAAGGTTTCCAGTTACCGGAATATTGCGCTCTTGAGTAATTAATACATCGCACTGCCGAGGATCTGCCTTCTGCTTCTGACACCGAATATGCCCCTGTCGCAAACGAGAAACCCCAAACAGGGCTTCTGCGGACGCGATCCCTGCTGCCTGGACGAGCGTCTGGTGGGGCCCGGCGAAAACGGAGACTGCCGGCATCCGCCCCGGGGCGAACCGCACGAAATCGTACCGCGTTCTGCCGTTCACGGAGCAACCTATAACTCATCAGGAGTCGATCAATTATGCGATATTCAGGGCGAGGGTTGCCGAGCCAGGTCAAAGGCGCTGGATTTAGGGTCCAGTCTTGAAGAAGTTCAGGGGTTCGAATCCCTTCCCTCGCATACTGCATGATCGATCGGGTTTATGGAACAATTCCTGCACGAAGTCGATGCAGAATAACAATTATCGATGCATTTGCCATGAATGGGCACCTCGATGCAAAAATCGCTCTGATATTGGTGTCATTCCAATCCTGCTCACGAACGGGAATATCCGGTCCATCCCCAGTCGGATACGGATTTTGAGGATCATCCGCATGGGAAGAAGGGATCGTTCGCCGGAAGAAGGCGATGTGAGCAACCGAGACGGTACGGGAGCTGATCAGGGAGAATTTGTGAGGGAGCGGAGTGCGCCAGACATCGGTTCTCCCCGAAGAATACTTCTTCGGGGTAGGGTGAACGGGCCCCGCGCAGCCTGTGCGAATACGATGATGCGGACTATCGGACTGCAATAACACAGGACCCCGAGGATATTTTTCAAGGAGTCCTATCCCCGCAATGGGGGTCGAAGAAGAGATCATGGATTCTCCTCCACCCAATCCCTCGATCGTCTCTTCCCGCCGCCCATCTGCCGCACGGTTCGCTGCGCTCCGCTGGACGGATGCGGCAGCCCTCCCGCATCGGGGCGCTCCACCGCGGGCGGGAGTGTCGGTGCCCTCCCCCCGAATCCATCCCGCGGCAGGGTACCTTTATCACCTCAGCTCCCGTATAGATACAGGCAGTGCAACATCTGCATGAGAGAATATAATGGAAAGTCGTAGAAGTTTTGGCGGCCCGAGAAGTTTCGGTCCGCGAGAGATGCACAAAGTGATCTGCTCTGACTGCGGAGCAGAGTGTGAAGTTCCTTTCAAGCCCACCGAAGGCAGACCCGTATACTGTCGCGAATGCCTTCCCAAGCACAGAAAGCCGAGATTCTAATCACTCCATTTTTTCGGTTCCCCGTTGGCGGAGACATCCGCGCCGCATCCGCCCCGCTGCGTCGTGCTGCTCGAACGCCCCCGCCTGCCGGCGGAATGGTGTCGTGCCCGCGTCAGGTTTATTAAATTCCAGTACCATAAAAGACACCATGCAGCATTCGCTGCAGTAGCGAGAGATGGATGGAAGGTGAATCCCATGGCATGGAGAAGACGGGAACCTTTTGAATCTGTCTGGCGAGAGTTCGAAGCGATGATGGCGGACATGGAACGCCGCTTCCAGGAGCTCAGCAGCGCAGGGCCGAGGATGCTCCCCTCGCCGAGATGGGGCGGGTTCCCCGCATGGCGGGGTCCTGAATTCCAGGTCGACGTCCGCGAGCACGAGAACGAGGTGCTGGTGGTCGCCGATCTCCCCGGCGTGGAGAAGGAAGGCATTTCGATCCGTCTCATGGACCCGCAGACCCTCCTGATCGAAACGGAACGGAGGGGAGAGCGGGACGAGGAGCGGGAGGGCTACTTCCTCCGCGAACGCTCGTTCGGCTCGATGTCGAGAATGGTCACCCTGCCTTCGCCGGTGACCGAACAGGGGGCATCGGCGAGTTTCAAGAACGGCGTGCTGGAGGTCCGCCTCCAGAAACGTGCGGAAGCGCAGGGGAAACGGATCTCGATCGACTGATCCCGCGGGGGAGACGACTCTTTCCTTCCCCCATCCCGCAATGGCGGGCAGGATCAGCGCGGCAGCGCCGATCGGGATGACTCGTACACCTGCCGCAGGGACTCCTCCGCCCTCTTCCAGTCCGAGATATCCCTGATGGACTCGATCGCCCCGATGTAGTTGCCGTTGCTGTCCGTGAGGCGGGAGGCCTTGCCCCAGATGTAGGCCCCTCTTCCGTGATGCAGGGAGGGCACAAACGCCTCCACGAAGATGCTCTCGCCGAAGCGGCGCACATCGGGGTACGATCGGGCGATCTCCTCGGACGGCAGATCGAGCAGATCCACGAGTATCGGGCGGGATCCCTCGAAAATCTGAAAAGCCGCCTGGTAATCGGTTCTCCCCAGAATTTTCTCCCGTTCGATCCCGGTGAGGCTCTCCATCGCGTGGTTCCAGGCGACCACCCGTTTCTCGCGGTCCACGATGAAGGTGGGATCGGACATGAACTCGATCGACTCCTGCAGCTTCTCGTAGGTGCTCCGGAGCGCATCCTCCATATGCTTCTGCTCGGTGACATCCACAACGGATGCCAGGTAGCAGAGGGTTCTGTTCTCTCTGTCCTGCACGCGGGTGACGGAGAGGTGCAGGTTCATGGGGCGACCCTCTGCGTCGATCGTATCGATGCTCCCGACCCATTTCCCCTCCCTCTCCACGACCTGCTCGATCTCGCGCAATCTCTCCACCAGCCCCGGATCGTGCGAGTAGATCTCCCGGAAGTGTTTCCCGGCGATATCCGAGACGCTGGCGTACCCGGATATGTCCAGGAACGCCCGGTTCGCGTACGTCAGGGCGGCATCGGGGCTGAAGATGGCAATCCCGTCGATCGAGGAGGCAATGGCGGTCTCCATGATCCGCAGCTCCTGCTCCGCCTGCCTGCGCTCGGTCACGTCGCGACCGACTGACTGGATCTCCAGGAGAATCCCCCCTTCGCCGTACAGAGCGCGATCAGTCCACTGCAGCCATCGCACCTCGCCTCCGGGCCGCGGATGCCGCACTTCGTACGTGACGACAGGTTCCGCCGGGCACATCTTCCTGTGCGCCTCCGTGCGGTGCGCCAGATCCGTAAGCGGCATGCCGGGAAAGAACTTGTGCCCCACGAGATTCTCCGCACTCATACCGAAGTAGCGGCAGTAGGCGTCGTTCACGAATGTGATCGTCCCGTCCGGCAGGCGGCGGCAGATGAGTTCCGTCTGATCTTCGACGATTGCCCTGTACCGAGCCTCGCTCGCCTTCAGCTGCTCCTCGTACTGTTTGCGGAGCGTGATGTTCTCCGCGATCAGAGTGACACCTTTGCTCCCGTCGTCGAAGACGGTCGGAACCATCTTGGCCCGAAAGAAGACCTCCTCGCCGCCCCGAGGGATGCAGATCTCCCGCACGATCTCGCCCTCCGCGTTCGGGTCGCGGGCAAGAGTCTGCAGGGGGAGATCCGACAGGAGAGGCAGCTTCGAATAGTCCTCCCCCAGAATCGCTTCCCGGGCCAGACTGAAGAACGACAGAAAGTTGTCGTTCGCCTGCACGACCTTGAGATCGCCGTCCAGCATGACGATCAGGTCCGTTGAGAATTTGAGGAGGGCAGAGAGCGGCACGCGGCGGGAGAGGTAGTATACCTTGGCCGTGCCGAACGACTCCATCTCCACCTGTCCCGAGACGAGCAGAATCTCCAGGTACTTCGCAAGCGAGTTGCGGTTCAGGTTCACCTTCTGCGACAGTTCGGATATTGTCAGACCTTTGGAATTCCTCTTCAGGATGCCTTTAATCGTATCGATCCTGTCCTGGTGGAGGAGCATATACGAACATACACCATTCAGGTTTATAAGCAGCTCTCCTTTTTCGGTACGATCCCCACGATGACGCGCATGAACGCATCGCACGAAAGGACGGCAAGGGCTTGCCCGACCTGAGAAAGCGATGCGCAAACATCGTGGTGAATGCACCGGAATGAAAATGAACAGTGACGCCCTCCCGCATCGAACGTCCCCGGCCGCCGGGGGAGCACGGGCAGCAGCCCCGGGTTCTCCATAAAAACGTCCATTCATCTTAACCCTCATGCGTGCGGTGACAGCGGGAATCACGCTGCTCGACTATATCACGACGCAGCGTCACCCCGAGCCGGAGGGCCGCTTGTTCGAGGCGCATACGGGGGTACCGGCGTCAATACCGTGCACCCGACCGACTCCGCCTGTCTGCCCTACGGAGCGACGCTCAACCGCCGGAGGGAACAGGGATTTCTCCCCTTCATGAAGGAGCATGAAAAGTCGGGGAGGGGGCCCGTCAAAGACGGACCCGGAGAAGGTGAAGGCCCCGATCGACGAGACGATCGTAGCCAGACGGGAATCGCATGCACGGTGGACCTGTATATCATCAACGCCTCCGGCATCCTCGAGTTCGCCACCTTCGAGCCCGGGCGGGGCCCGCCCTTCCGCCAGTACCCCTCCCCGTACACATACCTGGAAAGAATCCGCCTGAGGGGGGATTGTTCCCGATGGAATGGGTGTGGAGACCTCTGCCGCCTCCGCAAGGATGCCTGCCAGCCGACACCGGATCACCCGTAAAACCTCGGGTTCGGCCCTGCCGGACCGGTATTCGAGCAGGAACGATCGAGGATTCGGGGACGGGAGATGCTCGGCCAGACCCCTGCCGACAATCCCTGTCTCGTCGATATCCGGATTTTCGACTACCCGCGGAGACTGATGGACGATCCCGCCGCTGCCGTGGATGGGAGTACAACGGCCATCGTACAGGAGGGGATATCCCGGAAGAAGAACGTCGGGATCGGAGGGGTTGGAAAGGAGAGCAAGTATCTCTCCATCGGCTCCCCCTTTGGCGACCATGCCTCTGATACCGCCCGGGTCATCGAACTCGCATACAACACCGCACCGCTGGAGAGATCCCTTCCCGAATCGATCCTCTCGCATGTCACGATTGTCATCCCTGGCACCGATCCTGGGATCCGCGGGTGCCATCGTCATATCACGATAGATCACGCGCCCCGCCACCGAGATCGTGCGGGATGCCGGGATCATCCCGCAGGGAGACCATAAGCACCAGATCCCGCCGACCGGGGGCGCGAGTTCGCCCAGCTCGAGGAGAGCGCCAATACGAAGGTCGGCAGGCTCGATCGCACGTCCGCATCTGGAGGAGAGCCGGGAACGCCTCACCAAAAGCGAGGAGCGGCATGGGAGCATCGCAGGCATCATCCCGGACTATGCCTGTGCGTTGCAGGCGGGACCCGACGGCAGGTCCGTTCCCGGTTGGATCACGGGATCTCTCGAACGCATAACGGGCTATCCCCCATGAGGGGCTGTTGAAGCAGGGGGTGTGCTGTTCGTCATCCATCCCGAAGACCGCGCACGGTTTCTGGACCAGCAGAGCCAGCTCGAAAATGACCGGTTGCCGGCGGGTGAGTTCCGGATCTGGACAAGTTGCGGCGAGACGCGGTGGGTGAACCACAGGACACGGACAACACAGGTGGGATCGGCGGTGAGCGACCTGGAATCTTTCGGCCACCCCATCTCCCCCGATCTTCGCGCACCCCTTCGGGCCATCGACGGCTACAAGCGGATCCTCCTGGTAAAGGAGCCGCCGGCCATCGCCCCCGACGATCGGATCTGCCCGGGGAAGGTTCGGGAGAATGTCGAAGGGATGGCGAAATCTCCCCGCCAAGCTTCCCGATTTTGCACGGATGGGACGACAGGGAGCCCACAGGCAGGCGGTATCGATGGAGACGAGTGCCGCCGGGACGCTGGCCAGCCTGTGCCAGGAGCAGGAAAGCCGCACAGTCGAGGCAATCCTTGGCAGTCTTCCCGAAATACAGGCAGATCCTCCCCCATGATCCGGCATTTCTGAATCTTAGCGACAACGCCCTGAAGTTCACACGGAACCGGACAGTCGCGCAGATCGAGATCGGATCCCCTCCCGCGGAAGGGCGGACCGTCTGCTGCGTCCGGGATAACGGGATCGGGTTCGATATGCAGTAGCCGGAAAACGCTTCAGGGCCTTCCAGGGGGTCGATCCCCGCGAGTACGAGGGAACCGGCGTCGGTCCCGCCGCCGTGAAGCGGATTCGCGAGCGGCACGGCGACCGCATCGGGGCAGAGTCCGAGACGGATAAAGGCGCAACGTTTTTCTTTCCGCCGGGTGGATCATCAAGCAGGGAAGGGGCGATGAGCGGTCCAGCTCGCGGGGATACTCAACCGTCCGCTGCAAAGAGGCGTCCTTTCTCCACGTACCTCCTGATCTCGATTGCGCTCCTGACCCTCGCTGCCGTGCTGGGCACAACGATAGTCGACTACCTGAACAGC
>JASEFH010000018.1:55562-59838 GCA_030019205.1 Methanomicrobiales archaeon | reverse complement strand
TGCGGAACCGGATCGAGAAGAACCGGCACCTCATGCGGCTGGTCCGTCTGGGGACCGATTTTGTCTTCTATCCCGATGAGTTCGGACTCTGGAGGGAGAATGCCTTCGAGGACGGCACGCAGCTGCTGGAGAGCGGGGAGTTCGACGCGATCATCAGCTCGTCACGGCCGGTATCCGCGCACCTCATAGCGCACCAGCTCAAGGAGAAGTATGGCGTCCCCTGGATCGCCGACCTGCGGGACCTCTGGACCCAGAACCACTACTATCCCGATGCCCATACGCAGCTGCGGATCCTGCTGGAGAGGCGGCTGGAGCGAAAGACCCTGGCCGCCGCAGACGCCCTCACCACCGTATCGGAACCGCTGGCGGAGACACTGAAGCGGTTCCACACGGATGCGCGCGTCTACTCCATCCCCAACGGCTTCGATCCCGAGCTCATGGCGCATGGCACCCCGGTGGATGGAACGTTTCGTATCGTCTATACCGGCCACCTCTACCAGGGCAAACGGGATCCGGAACCCCTGTTCGCAGCCGCGCGCGCGCTCGTGGATGCAGGAGAGGTGGATGCCGGGGATCTTCGGATCGATTTTTACGGATTCGATGCGGACTGGCTGCACCGCGCGGTCGAGAAGCACCGGCTCCAGGACGTTGTGCGGATCCGCGGTCTGGTCCCGCGCGGGGAGGCCGTCGAGGAGCAGCGGAAGGCCCAGCTGCTGCTCCTTCTGACCTGGAACGATCCGGAGGAGAAGGGCGTATACACCGGCAAGCTCTTCGAGTACCTGGCCGCGCAGCGGCCCATCCTCTCCATGGGGTACGAGGACGGCGGCGTGGTCAAGGAGCTGCTGGATCGGACGAAAGCGGGAGTGCATGTCTCGCGTGCAGAAGATCTCAAAGCCGCATTGCGGAGGGCTTATGGCGAATACAAAGCCAGAGGGATTGTAGCGTACCATGGCAGATTACCGGAGATCCGGAAGTACAGCCACGAGGAGATGGCAAAGAAATTCGCCGCGGTCCTGGATTCGATCGCTGCCACCTGATCCGGCAGCCTCGC
Source organism: Methanomicrobiales archaeon (assembly GCA_030019205.1). Classification (NCBI taxonomy): domain Archaea; kingdom Methanobacteriati; phylum Methanobacteriota; class Methanomicrobia; order Methanomicrobiales; species Methanomicrobiales archaeon. The sequence goes on along the minus strand of JASEFH010000018.1, from coordinate 58,787 downwards.
TGACACATGGGGAGGATCGTCTTCGCGGATCGGCGCTGGGGTGCAGGCTGCTATCGAGACGCATGCGAATTGCCGGGAATGGCGTGCGGCCCATGCGCGGCAGACACGGACAAGAGAGGTCCTGTGCGGCATGAACAAGAACAATACGACACTGGTGATCTTCACGGCATCCTTCCCGCTCGCGGGCGCCGCAATAGAACCCTTCCTGCACCAGGAGCTGCCGCACCTGTGCGCCGCATTCGATACGATCCTGCTCGTCCCGCGCTTGCACAGGGGGGGTAGAATGGAACCGTCAGGAGGGCTCCCTGCTTCGGCAGGTGTCGACACTTCCCTCGTGAACTGCCCGGGTCCAATCGGGAACATCCTGCGGAATCTGCAGGTGGCGGGATATGCCCTGACATCACCGCACATGTACGGGGAGATCGGAAAATGCCCCGCTCTGGCTCTGCATGGCGTCTCGGTGCGGCGGCTGCTGGAACAGATGGGCACCGCTCACCGGATTCGGAACTGGATTGTCCAACAGATGGAACGAGGCAGACTGGACCCCTCCCGCACCCTCTTCTACACCTACTGGTTCGACGGCACCGCGCTCGGCGTCAGCCTGGCCAGACGGCGGCATCCGGAGATCAAACATGTGACCCGCGCGCACGGGTTCGACCTCTACGAAGAGCGCCACAACCCCCCTTATATGCCTTTCAGGGAGGAGGTTCTGGATGCAATCGATCGAGTATTTTTGGTCTCCGAGCATGGGAAAGAGTATCTCTCCCGGAAGTATCCGGCATTCGAGTCGAAGTATACCGTCTCCCGCCTGGGCGTGGACGACCCCCGCTTCTCAACCGAACCCTCCTCCGACGGCGTCTTCCGGATGGTATCCTGTTCGCACGTGGTGCCGATCAAGCGGCTCGGACTGCTGGTCCAGGGCTTGGCAGAACTGGGTAGACTGAGGCCCGAGTATACGTTTGAATGGGTTCACATCGGCGACGGCCCCGAGCGGGCAATGGTTGAGAAGCAGGCGAAGAGCACTCTTCCCAATAACGTCCGCCCCGCCTTCCTCGGCCAGATTCCCCCCGAGGAAGTGATGGAATATTACCGCAGGCACTGCATCGACCTGTTCCTGAACGTCAGCGAGTCCGAGGGTATCCCGGTGACGATCATGGAGGCCCAGAGCTGCGGTATCCCCGTCCTTGCGACAGCGGTTGGCGGGACCCCGGAGATCGTCACGAAGAAGGTCGGGCTACTCCTCAATCCGGATCCTCATCCGCGGGACATCGCCGGTGCGATCGGTACGTTCGTGGACGATCCGGCCGGCATGGAGCGGATGCGCCTGCAGAGCCGGGCGAACTGGGAGGAGAACTACAACGCGGAGAAAAATTTCAAAGAGTTCGCGCGGCAGCTCGAAGCCATCGTCTCGTGAACCCGGTACATGCAGACATTGGATTCTTCCACCATCTTTTTCCTCCATCCGATCCGTCCGCACTCGTGAGGAGATCCTGAACCGCATCCCCTGCAGAGCGATAACCCTCACTCCGATGTGCACAGACCTCACTCACGAAAGCAGTCCATACTCGATGCAAGCCTTGGGGCCCAGAACGCCGAACTGATCCTCCGCACCCCCACTCAGGCCCTATCGCACCAGAGGGGGGGGAGGGGTTCGAGAGGGGAGGGGGCGCACCCCCCTCCCCCTCATACCCCCACCCAAAGTACGATATCCGGGAGGGAATCCGTGTTCAATTCAATGCCCCTATCGTAACCTGTATCGATCGTCCTCAGCACGATGGAATGGGACGGCGAGATGGACGACGCGACCGCTGGAGTTATAACGCACCTGAATGGCGAACAAGGTGTATTCCATAGCGCACCAGTCCAATACCACGGATAGGCGAGGGTATATCCTACTCAATGCCATTCATGAAGAGTCGTTGTAGAGGGCCAGGAACCGGTCCGCGCTCTTCTTCCAGGTGAACACGTCTTCCGCCGCCTGTTTTGCGTTCCTCCCCAGGATCGCAGCAGTATCGGGATGCTCCAGCAGATCCGCAATCGCTGCGGCGATTCTCCGCGGCTCCGGCGGGACGAGGATCCCGTTCATCCCGCTCCGGATCGCCTCCGGGATCCCGGCGACCGGCGTGGCGACGACGGGTTTGCCCATCGCCATCGCCTCCAGGAGAGCGATCGGGAGCCCGTCGCCCAGAGTGATGTGCGTGTACACATCGGCAACCGCGAGCGGCACGGAGGAGTTGTCGACGTCGCCCGTGAAGAGAACAGAACCAGTGACCCCTTCCTTCTCTGCGTACTCCTTCAACGGCTGCGAGAAGACACCCTCGCGGGTGGCGATGAGCAGGATGCCCGGATATTCCTCCCGCAGGAGCTTCACCGCCTGCATCAGCACCTTCAGTCCCTCCGCCTTGTAGCTCAGGGCTGTCAGCCCCAGGGCGGCCAGGACAGGATATCGGCCCCCGATCCCAAACCGGGTAACGAACTCCTGGACCTCTCCCTCCGAGAACGAGATCGAGCGCGGAGCGCCGCCGTAGGTGATCTGCGGGTTCCAGTGCGTCAGGCCCCAGACCTCGCCAACGCGCTCCTTCAGGCGGTGGGAGACGAACGTGACCGCATCGCAGTTGTCGAGGAGCCTCTGGTAGAAGAAGCGGAACCACGGAGAGAGCGGAGCCTCGGGTTCGGTATGGAATGTCTGTACGACCCTGCAGCCGCTCGTCTTTTTATGCACGATGGCGGGGAAGAGGGTGTGCCCGTCCGCCCCATGCACGTGGATGACATCTGGCTGGACCCGATGCAGTGTCAGGAAAGCCTTCAGGGCGAACAGTTTCGGGTTCACGGGAAGACCGATCTGCTCCGGGTCGGAGCCCATCCGGAATATGACACGGACATCGACCGCACGGGCCTGCAGCTCCTCGACCAGGTTTGTGAGGAAGACCTTGATGCCACCACCGGGGCTCTCTTTCCAGTACTCCGTGACGATGGCGACCCTCATTGTTCAGGATGACTCACAGGCCGTAGAGAGGATAAAGGTATTGCACATCCCTGTACGGTGCCCTGTGGCGTCCTTCATGGATCATTTTCTGGTCCGGGCCGCTCCGGCAGGGATAACGGGTTGAGGACTATCTTGCCTCCCACGGGGTTCGATGCACCTGCCGGAGCGAGGGATGCGCCCGACATTATATATTCTCCTTCCGCGATCCATCTCGCGATGGTCGTCACCCGGCTGGCGGG
>JASEFH010000018.1:54054-55465 GCA_030019205.1 Methanomicrobiales archaeon | reverse complement strand
CCCTGGGGGAGGGGCTGCTCACCGCATCCTCGGCCGCGGTCCCGAAAGAAGTGCTCGTCAGGCTCGGCGGGTTCACCGAAGGCGAGTGGTGGGGTGAGGATACCGATCTCTGGGGGAAGATCGCCCTCCAGTATCCGATCGCCTTCAGCCGGAGGATCGGCGCGGTGTACCAGACGCATCTCGGTGACAGAGTGTCCGATCGCGAGCAGCCGCTGGGGGACAACCCCTTCATCGCCACGGCGGAAGAGGCGATAGCGGCCGGAACCGTGGATCCTGTCATCCTTTCGGATCTTCAGGAGTATGTCGTCGCGAAGAAGCAGCTGCAGACCGCCGCCCGCAACATCCTCGCCGGCCGACCCGATCTGGCGCGGAAGCAGCTACGCCACTGCCGCACCCGCACGTTTGCGCGCGACCGTGATCGGCTTCTCCTGACTGCCCGCATCCCCGCTCCTCTGTACAAGGGGTATCGGGCGATGTGGAGGCTGCTGGGAAGGTAGGTTTGCCGCAATTCGCCGCATCCATCACCCTTTTATTCCTGCAGCAGCATCTGCGATGATGCCGAATGTGGCTCCAGGTTCGGGCTCTTGCCCGATCCGGTGTGCGGGGGATTCGAGAATGCAGGGACATATCGATGGCATGACGCACTCACCACGGGTATCGGTGATCATTCCGCTCTACAACGCGGGGCTCTTTATCGAGCGGGCCGTCCGATCTGTCCTCTCCCAGACCGTGCAGGATTTCGAGGCGATCGTCGTCGACGGGAATTCGGACGATCGCGGTCCCGCGATCGTGCGGGGTATGGGCGACCCCCGGGTGCGTGTGGTGCAGCAGCGGGGTAGAGGAGTGTCCCGGGCGCGCAACCAGGGCATTGCCATGTCCCGGGCTGACCTCATCGCCTTTCTGGATGCCGACGACGAGTGGCTCCCGCATCACCTCAAGACACTGCTCCGGCTCCGCGAGAGATACCCCCGGGCCGGAGCCTGCGCGACGGCCTATCACGTGCATACGGCAGGAGGGAGAACGTTGCCCGCAGATATCAGGGGGCTGCCCCCTCCGCCCTGGGAAGGGCTGATCCCCAACTACTTCGAGACCGCCGCGATGGGAGACGGCCCGCTCATCACCTCCGCAGTAGCCATCCCAAAAGAGAAGCTCGCCGAGTTCCGGGGGTTCAGGACCGATGCCTGGTGGGGCGAGGATACCGATCTGTGGGGGCGGATCGCCCTGCAGTATCCGATCGCCTTCACCTGGCGCGCCGGGGCAGTCTACCACGCGGAGAACGCGGACAGCGCGGTTCACCAGGTCCGCGCCGTCGAGGATCACCCCTTCGCCGCCGTTGCCGAGGCGGCCCTTGCCGAGGGGGCGGTGCCTCCTGCCCTTAGGGACGGCCTGCAGGAGTACGTCGCGCGCAAAA
>JASEFH010000018.1:0-53955 GCA_030019205.1 Methanomicrobiales archaeon | reverse complement strand
GGGGGCGGTGCCTCCTGCCCTTAGGGACGGCCTGCAGGAGTACGTCGCGCGCAAAAGGCTCGAGACCGCCGAACGGAACACGCTGGCCGGTCGTCCCGATCTGGCGCGGCAGCAGCTCCGCGCCTGCCGGACGAGGCTGTTCCGGCGGAGGAAGATGAAGATGACGCTCCTGGCATGGATCCCCGCGCCGCTCTACATCCGCTGCCGTGCGGCAAGAATGTTCATGCGCAGATGGGCGGGGGAGCGGGCAGCAGAGAGCCTTCCGGCACCCCGGTGGGGGCGGTTCAGATGATCCCCATCTCGGCGAGCCGCGCGGGGAGATACTCCTTCGTGACGAAGTCCAGGCCCCGCGCCGCAAAGGCCTGCTGTTCGGACTTCAGCTTCAGCGATAGCTGGAGATCGATCTGGTACTTCCAGTACTTCGAGCCGAACCGGGGATCCGAGAGCTCGGACTTCAGCGCGTCCACGTCCTTCTCGGTGAGCCTGTCCGCGGGGAGATCGTAGTCGCGGATGTCGCTCGGCTGCACGCCGACGAACTGTGCCGAGGGCGTGGCCAGCAGCTCGGACATGTGCGCGCTCTTGATCGCCCCGTAGGCGACACTCGCATAGATGCGGTAGGACCAGGGGTCCCCATCGGTGAAGACGACGACCGGCAGCCCGAACTGCCCGTTGATGCGGTTCAGCAGCCGCCGCGTCGACCGGGCGGGCTGGCCCTTGAGGTGCACCAGGATCGCCTTCTCGCTCTCGTCGAACCCGTTCTCAATCAGACGGGCGTACATACCGCCGGTCTCGATCGCGATCACGAACTTCGCGTCGTGGTCCAGGAACTCCACCGTCTCCATATTGTTGGGAATGGAGTAGCCCGCCTCCCCCACGTCGTCCTGGCAGTGGAGGATGCGCTCCCCCCGCCGCGTGCTCTCTTTCAGGCGGATCGGCCCGAACATGCTGGCGCCGTCCTCCTCGGGGCGGAGGCGGAACGCCTCCCGCTGCAGGTCGGACAGGATCTCCAGGTCCTCCACCAGATAGTTGCTCTCGTCCTGGGACTCGAACTTCGCGCGCTTCCAGCCCTCCGTGATGTAGTAGAGCTCTCTCAGGGTCGAGGAGCGGTCCTCGGCGATCTGCTGCTTGATGAACCCGATCACGTAGGCCATCTTGAGGAGGTGGACAGCGCTCTTCTCGGTGCTGGCAGCGCGTGTGCTCTCCCGCTCGCCATACTTCCACACCTCGCTCGCGTCATCGAATGCGATGTTCTGCTTGGTGCGGGTGGGCAGTCGGACGTAGGGGATCTGGCCATCCTCCATCTGCCGGTACCACGCGTCGGCGATGCCGAGCAGACGCTCACGCGCCACGGCGTCCAGTTCCTGTTTAGATGTCAAGGTCCATCACCACCTTCAGCGACTCCTCCACGCCGCGGACATCGAGCGCCCCACCGCCTCGCCCCGAATAGGTCACGGACCATGCTCCTCCCGGGGCCAGTTCGCACTTCCAGACCTTGGTGTAGTCTCCGTCGACCTGCTCCGAGTAGGACGGCGGGATGCTGGCGTCGATGGCGGCATCCGCCGAGATGTCGTAGACAGTGACCGAGAGGGGCTGGCGGGTGTAGTTGTTGACCTGCACCTCCACCTGCCCGTCGATGCACCTCTTCTTGGCGACCAGCCTGTGCATGATCCTCCCCTCGATGGCGGAGGTGTCGATGGGCGGCTTCTCCACGATCTCGGCGACCTTGGCCGCGATCTCCGGGATGATGGAGCAGATGGCGCGGGCACGGTCCTCCTGGACCTTCTTCCTCTCCCGCTGCCGCAGGAACTGCTTCAGCTCCCGCCCGAGGTCTTTCAGGACGAGATCGATCTCCCGCTCGATCTCCGGGATCGCGGCGACCGCGTCCTTGCTCTCGCTCGTGAAGGGCACGTTCGTCGAGGCCACATGGACCAGGATCAGCACCGGCCCCATCGGCAGACCCTGCTGTGCGAGACCGTACTGCTTCCAGTTCACCTCCGCGATTGCGTTCGTGATGGCGCAGGCGCCCTGCTGGTAGAGAAGGGGGACGCGGTTGGCGAACCGCAGGATCTGGGCCCGGTCGTCGGGGGGGAGTTTGCCGCCGTAGCCGAGCGCCGCCTCCACCACGAAGGGGTGGCCGCTGTAGACCGAACTCGGGCGGGTGCGGGCCTTCACGAAATCCAGGTCGAACTCCCTGTCGAGCCCGCGGCGGATCAGGTCCTCGCCGATCGGGGAGAGGCACTGCGCGGTCGGCGGCGGCGGGACCCGCACCGACTGCATCGCGGCCAGCAGGCTCTTCAGGTCTTCGGGTTTGAGCTTCTTCGCCTTCGCGCTGCCGCGCAGCCCCGCCTTCCCGACGATCTCGGCGGCTGCCTTCTTCCCGACCCGGCTGAAGTTCCCGATCAGGAACGACTCAAGCGTCTCCGCGCTCGCGGCCGCCATCCGCATCAGGGTGCCGAGCTCGATTCCGTGGGGATGCGGCTGGATCGGCTTGGGGCAGGCGATCGCCTCCTCCGAGACCCTCTCGTAGCGGAACGACTCGCCGTCGATCTCCGCCCGGATGCGGGCGTGGGGGTTCACCACGGAGGTGTACCGCAGGTAATCCAGCAGCCGTTTCTTCGCCGAGAGCGAACTCTTGAACTCGATCTCCACGCGGGTGCCGTGCGGCTGGTACCACTCCGTCTCGCTGCGGTACCGCACGTCCGGCTCGTTTGTCTCGATCTTGATCGCGATCTCGAAGCGGTAGGCCGGGTTCGCGGCGTCGGTGCGGGATATGACAACGGCGGGCTTTCCGGTGGTCAGCTGGGCGTAGAGCACCGCAGCGCTGATCCCGATCCCCTGCTGCCCCCGGCTCTGCTTGATCTGGTGGAACCGCGAGCCGTAGAGGAGTTTGCCGAAGACGAAGGGGATCTGCTCGGGCACGATGCCGGGTCCGTTGTCCTCGACCGCCACGCGCAGGGCGTCATCGCCGCTCTTTCTGATCTCCACGTAGATGTCGGGGAGCACCTCCGCCTCCTCGCAGGCGTCGAGCGCGTTGTCCATCGCCTCTTTTACGGTGGTGATCAGCCCCCGCGTGGGCGAGTCGAACCCGAGCAGGTGCTTGTTCTTCTCGAAGAACTCCGCCACGCTGATGGTCCGCTGCTTCTTGGCCAGCTCGTCAGCGAGAACCAAACGCCTTCACCTCGAGAACGGCTTCGGCGAGGAGGCACTCCCGCTGCTCCCCGGAGAGGAGGTTCTTGAGGGTGACAGTACCCCTCTCCACCTCCTGCTCCCCGATGAGGGCCACGAAGTCCGCCGTGCGGGAAGCGTGGGCCAGCTGGGCCCCGATCCCCTTCTCGGCGAGCTCCACCTCCGTCCGTATCCCCGCGTCGCGAAATGCGCGGGCGGCGTTGAACGCCTGGAGCCGCCCCCGCCCGAGGGAGACGATCCCGACGGTCAGCGGCTTCTCGAGCGGGACACCGCCGCGGGCGACCATGACGCGGTCGAACCCGATCGCGAACCCGCAGGAGGGGACGTCCTCCCCGCCGAAGAGGTGGGCGAGGCGGTAGGACCCTCCTCCGATCACCTGGTTCTCGGCGCCCAGATTTTCGGCGAACCCTTCGAAGACCATACCGGTGTAGTAGTCCAGACCGCGGGCGATGCCGAAGTTGACGACATACGGTACCCCGCTCGCGTTCAGGTACTGGAACATCTGTTCGATGCGGCTCTGTTCGGGAATAGGGCCGCTGATCTCGAAGATCTCGGGTAGGCTGCGGCACCCCGCGAGCGCGATCAGATCCTCCGCGAGCGAATCTCGCCCCTGCTCCGCCAGGCAGGCCTTCGCTCCTGCAAAGTCCCGCTTGTCCAGGCAGGCCATCACCCGCCGCTGCTCGGTGCCGTCCACCGCGCCCAGCAGGTGCTTCATCGGGGCCAGGTGGCCGACGTGCAGCTCGAAGGAGATGCCCGCCCCCCGCAGGAGGTCGTCGGCGACGACGATCACCTCGGCATCGGCGAGCGGGCTGTCGGCGCCGATCTGCTCGATCCCGAACTGCCAGAACTCGCGGTATCGCCCCTTCTGCGGACGCTCGTAGCGGAAGCAGTTCGTGAGATAGTACCAGCGGAGGGGTTTTGCCAGCATCCTCGCCTCGTTGACGTACATCCGAAGCACCGCCGCCGTGACCTCGGGGCGGAGCGCCAGCGCTCTTCCCCCCTTGTCCTCGAATGCGTAGAGCTCCTGGACGATCCCCTCGCCGGACTTCATGGTGAAGAGTTCGAGGTGCTCGAAGGTGGGCGTGACGACCTCGCCGTAGCCGAACCGCTCCACACGCTCCCGCAGGATCCCCTCGATCTCCCGCCGCTGCTTCATCTCCTCGGGCAGAAAGTCCCGTGTACCGCGTGGTCTCTGCAGCATCCTATACTCCTCAATCCTCTTGTACTTTAGCGGGGGCCCTTATCTTTCCTGCGGCTCGGCCGCCCGAGAAATCGGTCCAGCACGGATTCCCCGTTCCAGACCCGCTCGCGCGTCTCCCTGCCCTGCAGGTAGAGGGCTGCCAGGATCAGGATGAGGCCGATCACCTCGTCCCCGAAAATGGCAGAGAAGAGTCCGAGCAGGGCAAGAGCCGTGTAGAAAATCCCCCGGTATGCGGCCGTACGGTAGCCGGTCAGGGTTGTGCGGGCGAAGATCCGGGCGTCCCGCAGCCAGAGGAAGACGACGGCCGCCGCACCGAAGCCCGCAACATAGGTGAGATAACTCATCGCTACTGGAGGTATTATAATACTCCCACTCATAGTTTGTTATCGGATCATGAGAGCGGATGCATCGGTCGGCGAAGTGCTGCAGGCGTTCTGCCGGGGCGAGCTCACCCTGGAGGAGGCGGAGACGGCCATCAGAGGGCTCCGCATCGAGGCCGTGGGCGATCTGGCCCGCCTCGATCTCGGGCGGAGGACGCGCTGCGGCATGCCGGAGGTGGTGCTCGGCGAGGGGAAGGATGTCGAGGCCCTCACGCGGATCATGCAGCGGCACGTGGAGACGAGCGGGAGGAGCATCGCGACGCGGGTATCCGAAGAGCAGGCACGCGCGGTCATCGAGATGGCCGAAACGTGCGCCTGCCACGTGGAGTACCGCAAGGCCGCCCGCATTCTCATCCTCTCGCGGACTCCCCGCCCGCAGCCGGGCGGCGGCATCGTCGGGGTGATCACCGCCGGTACGTCCGATCTGACCGTGGCAGAGGAGGCGCGGGCGGTCGCCGAGGAGATGGGCTGCACCGTCAGGACCGCCTACGACGTGGGTGTGGCCGGGATTCACCGCCTCTTTCCGGCGCTCCGCGACCTGGTGGACGCTCACGCCCTCGTCGTGGTAGCCGGGCGCGAGGGGACGCTCCCGGCGATCGTGGCTGGGCTCGTCGACAGACCGGTCATCGGGGTGCCGGTCAGCACCGGCTACGGCTTCATGGGCAGGGGAGAGGCGGCGCTTGCCAGCATGCTGCAGGCCTGCTCGGTGGTGGCGGTCGTGAACATCGACGCGGGATTCACGGCGGGTGCATTCGCGGCGAGAATTGCAAACCTGGTGGCAGGGCATGAGTAGGGCGTTCTACATCGGGCGGTTCCAGCCGTACCACAACGGGCACCAGTCGGTGCTCACGCAGATCGCAGGGATGGTGGACGAGATCGTGATCGGGGTGGGAAGCGCCCAGCTCTCCCACGAATTGGACAATCCTTTCACAGCCGGCGAGCGGGTGCTCATGATCACGCGGGCCCTGGAGTCGATCGCCTGCCCGGTTTACGTCATCCCCATCCAGGACATCCAGCGGAATGCGCTCTGGGTGGCGCACGTGCGCTCGATGACGCCCCCCTTCGATGCGGTATTCACCGGCAACCCCCTGGTGATGCGCCTGTTTGAGGAGAGCGGCGTCGAGGTCCGCTCCCTTCCCATGTACGAGCGGGACACCCACAGCGGCACCAGCATCCGGTCGAGAATGCTGGCCGGGGATCCCTGGGAGCACCTGGTTCCCAGAGCCGTGGTCGATGTCATCCGGGAGATCGACGGCGTGGAGCGCCTGCGGCAGATCGCAGAGAACGACTGAGGGATACGGGAGCTGTCCGCAGCCATGTTCAAGTTCATCAAAGACCTCCTGAAGCCGGAGAGCGGACCTTTCACGATCCCCTACCAGCAGATCCCGGAGTGGCTGGCTGCGGAGGAGGAGGTTCTGGACGCAGAACTCAGATCGGCAACCTCCGCTGCACGGCAGCCCTTGGAGCGGGCCATCCGTGACCTGCAGCGGGCCGCCGACGAACTCTCGGAGGCCGAGGTGGACGCCGAGGTGCACGCCAGACTGGGCAAGATCGTTCAGTCTTCGCTCCCCCTGTTCGTGCGGGCGCTCAATGCCAGCATCTCCCGGCCCCTGCCGGATGAGGCCGAGGCCTTCTACGCGGCCGCAGCGGAGATTCTCCGGGGGGCTCTGAAGAGCGTGAGCGGTCCGGGGAGGTACCTCCGGGCGGCGTTCCCCGAAGAGATGCGGGGGATCCGCACGACTCTGGATGCGTTCGGGCGTGAGGTGAACGCCCTCTCGGCGACGTTTGCCGCGGTACGGGGCCAGAAAGCGGTCCTCGGCGAGGCCAGGAAGATCCTTGACGAGCTGAACTCGGCGCGAATCTCCCATGCATCGCTGCTCGAGCGGCAGAAGGCAGCCGTCGAGGGTGCGGCACGCCACGCGGAGCGGCTGTCGGATGCCCGCGAGAGGCTGGAGAGCCTGCGGCGAGAGGCGGAATATGCGGACGTGCAGGCGATCAGGGATCGCCTTCGGGAGTCTGCCCGGCAGCTGGAATCTCTCGAGAGAGAGTTTTCCGCCCTTTCCGCCACCCTGTCCCGCATCAGCCTGAAGGTGCAGAAGGTGGCGGCGCGGCAGGGGGAGAAGACGGTCGAGAAGGCGATGGGAAGCTGCATAGAGGCCCTGCAGGGGTTCCCCCTGGCAGCGGAGGCCGATCTGATGGCGGCGGTGCAGGAAGCCGTGCCCCTCCTGCACCGCAAGCTGGAGAGCCATGCGGTCGAGGTGAAGAGCCGCGAGGAGAGGGAACTCCTGGCCCGCCCCGACCATCTTGTCCGGCGGATCGGGGAGATCCTGCACCAGTACCGGGAGACCGCCGCGCAGCGCGACAGTCTGGCACGGCAGATCGAGACGGACCCGGTTCTCCTGCGGGAGAAGGCTCTCGAGGCGGAGATTCGTCAGATCGAGGAGCGCAGAGAGGTGGACGTGCGGTTCCTCGAGACCTGTTCCGGGGAGGGCGATAGGCTGATCGAGCGGATGACCGCCCTAGAGAAGACGCTCTGCCGGGCCGTTGCACGGCGGACGAACCGTCCGACCGTGATCGAGATCGACGGACGGATAGCGGCCTGCGCCCCTTCGTGAGGCCCCTCGGCGCCTCACGAAGGACTTTTGGCGAAGCGCGGGTCCGTCTCCCGCGCACGCTGAACGGAAACGTTGTTTATTCGGAGGATTCAATAGTACCGCTGGTATGTTGCATGGCTGGAGAGATCGAGCGACTGAGAGGATGGCTCCTCGGCTGGGGATGGCTTGCGGTCATCCTCGTATCGCTGGGAGGGATCGCACTGGATATGCTGCTCGTCCCCGGCATCCTGCCGGTGTCATTGGCTGGAGATCCGGGGAGAGGGGGGTGTATCCTGGGGACGTTCCTCCTGGCCGGTACTGCGGCCCTGAAACCCCGGAAGGACATCGTGGCGCTGGTGACACCCCTCTACGCGATCATAATCTTCGTTCTGCCGAACGAGTTCTCGCAGGGCCTCCTGATGCAGCTGCTCTTCGCCGGCAGCATCGCCGTCGTGGCCGTGCGGATGCAGCGGAAGTTCTCATCGGCGGTGGAGACGGGAGAGGAGATTGCACGTGCGGACGGGGAGGGTGAAGAGGATGGAGATGGAGACCTATCTGGCTGACTACATGGCACGCATCCGTGCTTCGCTCCGCGATCTCGACAGGGATGCAGCGCACGAGATCGCGATGGTCGTCCTGACCTACAAGATGGGCGTCTACGACGATACGGTGCGGCGATGCGACCTGGCCCGGTCGGCGCTGGCCGGTCAGGTGCCGTGGCGGGATCTGACGAGGGCGCTCGAGATCGTGCGGACGCGCGCCGGGGATCTGCAGTCAGCCGGCACGATATCGACGCCGCTGCCCGGGTTCGAGCCCGAAGAGAAGTCGCGGCTCCCCCTGCAGCTGGCGGATACGGACGTCGATGACGCATCGAATCTCCACCTGGTCAACGCCCTTGTCCTGCTGTACGCGGCGGGCAGGATCGCGTCCCAGAGGGACGAGCAGGCGCTGGAAGAGCAGGAGCACTTCCCGGTCCAGCTCCTCGAGGGCTATAAAAAATTCCTGGAATGACAGGTGGGGATCGTCCCCGTAAGAGAGACCGCCGTCTCTCCCGAAACGCCCTGGCAGCCCATGCCGGTCAGGATCTCACAGACTGTCCAGGCTGATCCCCTCGAAGTCCTGGGCCAGTTCGCGCACCTGCTTGACCCCGAAGGCCGTCTGCACCGCCGGGAGATCGAGAGCGATGGCGGCGTCGCACATATAGTCCAGGATATCGACGGAGAGTTCCCGTTTGTCACGACTCTTCCGCATCTGCTCCAACAGGAAACCCATCCGCTCGGGAGGCTCCATGCGGAGCTTGGCCAGGGCCATCACGCACATCGTGATCCGGGTCAGGTTGCGATCCGGACCCGCGATGGTATCGAAGAAGTGCTTCAGCACCTGCGCCTGGAAGACCTCGCCGCCCATACGTAAATGGGTAATTTTTCTTCTCAGTATTTATGCCGATTGGTTTTGATCCGGATTGGATTTCCGTCGTTGCGGATGCAAATCCCTCTCCTCACCGGTAAGCTTCGGAAATCTCCTCGGGTATCGGCGGATCCGAAGGAAGTCGTATCACGGCGGGGGCAGTTGGGGGAGAGGGGCGCATCCTCCCGCCCGGCGGGGCGGAAGGTCAGGGTACTCGAGAAAGCGAGAGGGAGGAGCGCTGACGGAGAGGCGGGAAGTACAGCCTGAACTCACGGCGTGACGAGGGATGGCATCCCCGATCGGATGCACTCGCGGTAGTGAACGAGATGAGAGAGAATGCAGCCTCTTCCATCCGTTCGATGGGCAGGACGGGATCTCACCTTGATCGGAACCAGACCGAAAGGTCGTCACCGCAGATCCCGGGGCCGATACGATTCCAGGCAGGCTGATGAGTCGACCGGATCTGCAGACGAGCGGAGACGCGTTCCGACACCGAAGGGAACCTTCGGCAATTCTCCCGCGCGGGAGAGGGTTACCTGGAGCAATGCGGGACCGCGAGCATAAGATTGTTATTCCCCCCCTGCCACGGTCTCTTTCGAATTCCCGGACCGTGGACGAGAAGCAGGATCCGGACGCTCGTCTCGATCGCGATGGCGGCTGGGAACGAAGGGCCGTGCAGCATCCCGAGCCTGCATTCTCCAGGCTGACGGCTCTGCCCCGCACCGCTGGACGCGGTCAGCGCGTGCTCACGATCTTGATGATGTCCCCGTGCTTCAGGATATGGTTCTCCTTGATGCGCATCCGGCTCCTGGCGTCGATCGCGTACAGGAAACCTTCGCCGATATCGCTGTGTACCTGGAACGCCAGGTCGCGGGGCGTGGAGCCGCGCCTCATGAGGAACGCGTCCGGCAGGACGCGGCCCTGACTGTCCGAGAAGCGGTGCTCGTCCTCCACGGGGTACACCACGATCCTGGCCAGCAGCTCGAAGACCGCAGTATCAAGGGCGCGCTGGACCCCGGTGCCCTGCCATCTCCGCATCACCTCCGCGATCTTCGCGAGCCCGCCCCTCTGGGCGGGTGTGAGCGCCGCCTCCTGCAGTGGCCGGAACGACGCGTCGCCGGGGATGTAGTGGATCAGGTTTGCGCCCGCCGCCTTGCGGAGGGCGAGTTCGCTCGCTGCGCTGGCAGCGATCGCGCCTTCCGCGGTGAGCGCCGCGATGAACTCCTCGGGAGCCTGATCCACCTTGTTTGCCACAACGAGCATGGGTTTGCTCGCGGCCAGGAGCCGGCGGCAGAACGCGATCCTCTCCTCGGTGCTGGCGCGGGAGAGATCGCCGCTTTGCCCCTCCTCCGCCGCATGCACGTGATCGAGCGTGATCCCGAGACCGGCGAAGACCTCCGCGATCGCTCTGCTGAGAGAGAATGTCTTTGCCTGCGCCATTCTCTGGAGTTTCGCCCAGTGTTTGTCCAGGATGCCGTACATCCACATGGTCATCTCGAACTCCAGAAAGGCGATGTCCTTCCTTGGATCATGGGAGCCGGGGGAGAGGGGATTCCCCTCGGCATCCGTGCTGCCGCTCGCGTCCACGATGTGGAGGATCGCCTCCGCCTCCCGCAGGTGATCCAGGAACTGGTTCCCGAGCCCGCGCCCCTTGTGCGCTTCCGGCACCAGCCCGGCCACGTCCACCAGCCCGACGGGAATGAACCGCACCCCGTCACGGCAGTTTCCGCAGGCGAGGTTCAGCTCCCTGCAGGGGCAGGCTGTCCGCACGTATGCGACACCGTGGTTGGCATCGATGGTGGTGAACGGGTAGTCGGCAATCTCCACCTCTGCGAGGGTCGCGGCCTTGAAGAAGGTCGATTTGCCGCTGTTGGGTTTGCCTGCCAGCGCCAGAGTGATCATCGCAGTCTCCTCGAATTCTCCTTCCCGGATGCATCGGCGGGGGATCTGCCGGATCCGGGACGACTTGACAAGTTTTTTCACTGGCAGTTTATTAAAATGTTTACATGAGTTTCGTTGCGAAAAATATCTACTATTTCGACAGGCCCGGGCCGGCGAACACGGAGGATGCGGCCAGGTTTGCCGTAGAGCGGGCCGGGGAGCTCGGTATCAGGACCATCGTCGTGGCGAGCACCAGCGGCGCGACGGCTCTTGCCTTCCTCGCGGCCACGCAGGGGAGGGATCTGCACCTGGTCGTCGTCACCCACGCGGTGGGCTTCTCCGAACCGGGCGTCTGGGAGTTTTCGCGGGAGGCGGAGCAGGAACTCCGTGAACGGGGTGCCCGGATCGTGACCGGAACGCATGCGCTCTCCGGGCTCGAGCGGGCCTTCTCCCGATCCCCCAGGGTCGGAGGGGGCTCCCGCACCGAAGCCGTCGCCGAGGTGCTGCGGCGCACCGTCGCGGTGGGGCTGAAGGTGGCGGTGGAGTGCGTCCTGATCGCGGCGGATCAGGGAGCGATCGGCGTTCAGGACGAGGTGATCGCGGCCGGGGGCACCATGAGCGGTGCCGATACGGTCTGCGTCATCAGACCTTCGCACACGGCATCGTTCTTCGATCTCCAGGTGCGGGAGATCGTGGCGATGCCCAGGAACCGGTGATCGGCGTGCTCGAGCCGCTGAAGGATGCGCTGGGCACCATCGCGAAACTGCCGGTGCTGTGGCTGGTCGGTCTGGCCGCAGGACTGCTGATCGCGGGGGATCTCCTGGCCCAGCTCTATCTGGACAGATTCATCGTCGAGCGCCTCTGGGTCCTGCAGCTGATCGTCCTGCCTCTCCTCATAGGAGGGGCTTACGGTGTCATCCGTGAGAACGATGCCCGCCTCTCCACATTCCTCAGCCAAGGGACCCGCAACTACTTCCGGATCCTCCTGCCCCTGCTTGTCGTGGTCTTTGCCTCCATTGCGACCATGTTCCTGGTGTTCATCCCACTGATCCTGATCGGGATTCCCCCTGAACTGGGAACGATCTCGTACATCAGCCTGGGCGTCACGATACCCATCGCCTTCTTCGCGTTCTTCTACGATACAGCGGCCATATTCGAGGAGAGGAAGGTATTCGACTCCATCCGCCGCAGCGTGGAGTTCGTGCTCCGGAACGCGGTTCCCGTGGCCGTTTTCTGGGTCGTCAGCATCCTGATCCTGATCGGGGCGGGGTTCCCGGTACTCTTCCTCTGGACCCTCCTCCTGATGCCGAAGCTGGAGCCGATGCTCGGGATGAGCGCAACGGAAGCCCAGTCCCTCACGGCGCAGGAGCTCCTCGCTCTCATCGGGCCCGAAGGGATCTGGATCACCGCACTGCTCTCCCTCGCCTACCTCACCCTGATGGTGACCCTGTTCACCGCCTACAAGGCCAGCCTCTTCCGGCATCACGCGGGCGAGCAGCCGCCGATGCAGGGGGAGTTCGACGAGAAAGGGAGATGGTACAAGTACTGACTAGAAGACAAAGAAGAGCATCGAGAATAACCCGCCGGAGAGCGTGGCGATGAAGTTGGTGCCCATGTTCCCGATCACCCCCCTGTTTTCCAGGGTTGCCCCGACGACGCTGTCCACGTGCGTCCCCAAAAACCCCGCTGCGCCGCAGACCAGCATCATGGGAAGGTCGATCACGCCCATCAAGAACCCCGTGGCCACCACGATCACCGAGGCGCCGAGTGCTGCCAGGGTTCCCACGAGGGTGACACCGCCGTTCGTTCCCTTCGGAACCCGTTCGAGCGTGGTAATGAGAACGGGGTTGCTGGCGGTCATGCCGATCTCGCCGGCCACCGTGTCCGCGGCGGCGGTGGCCACGCTCCCCATGAAGAGGGCGATGAACATGGGATGCCCGCTGATTCCGTAGAGAACGGCGGCGGCGACCGCGACCATGCCGTTGGCGAAGACGTTGTGGTAGCCCCGCACGCCCCGGTGGGACTCTGCGACGCCCAGGGAGGATTTGTAATCGAACTTGTAGCGCGTGGCGGCAGAGCCCAGGATAAAGAAGGTGAGCATGATCAGGAACCAGCGGATGTCCTGGGTGAAGACGATCAGGATGGTGCCCACCAGCGCACCGGAGAAGAGGCCGCTCATGTCGGCGGTCCGGGTGCGGTAGGAGAAGAACCCGAATGTGAACGCGATCAGGACGGCTGCCAGCAGGATGGTGAGGGTGACCTGGTAGTTGATCTCGTAGAAGAGGTACATCGTCATCGCGACCGCAAGCCCCTCGATCATCAGGGTATCCTCGCGGTCTTTCAGGGCGGACTTCAGCATCACGGCAACCAGGATTCCCATCAGCGCGATCAGCGGGGTGCCGTCCTTGATATGGAGCCAGACCAGGAGCAGGCTGCCCGACGCGGCAGCCAGGAAGGTGGCGTAGGGGTTGATCCTGTCCTTCAGGCTCCGGAACGCGACCTCGCCCACCACCAGGATGGCGAGGGTGCTGACAAAGACGAACAGCGGCAGGAGCCCCGCGCCGTACAGGAAGGCGATCACGATCAGGGCGAAGGAGACGTAGCGCGTTCCCGGAATCATGTAGAGGATCATCGAGAAGAAGAGCACAAGAAGGGCCAGCACCCACGGAGGCTGGATGGCGGGAGCGATAACGACGCCGATCGCGGTCAGCAGAGTCGCCAGCCATATCCCCGGATCCCGCATGGTGCATAAAGCATTGGCGCTGCCGTGAAAAGAACTTTTCACCTGTGCGCCGTGAAGGGCAGTACGGGGAAATACATGCATTTTCGCGCGCAATCCCGCGATATGGCCGGATCCGATGCGATCAGTATATGATATTTAATAGCAGAGAGCTAAAAAATGGTTGTGCAACAGGAACTTCCCAAGCACTATGACTTCGCCGAGGTCGAGAGGCGCTGGCAGGAGACATGGAAGGACGAGGACAACTTTTTCGATCCCCGCTCGGATGCACCACGCTTCATCATCGATACCCCGCCGCCCTACCCGACCGGCAACTTCCATATCGGCAATGCTCTGAACTGGTGCTACATCGATTTCGTCGCCCGCTACCGCAGGATGCAGGGCTACAACGTCATGTTCCCGCAGGGATGGGACTGCCACGGCCTCCCCACGGAGGTGAAGGTGGAGGAGATCCACGGCATCACGAAGAACGATGTGCCGCGGGAGCGGTTCCGCCAGATGTGCCGCGATCTGACGGAGAAGAACATCGAACTGATGCGGCAGACGCTGCGGAGGCTGGGGTACTCCATCGACTGGAGCCACGAGTACATCACCATGCGCCCCGAGTACTACCGCAAGACCCAGGCCTCGTTCCTGCGGATGCTGGCGAAGAACTACATCTACCAGACGGAGCACCCGGTGAACTACTGCACCCGCTGCGAGACCGCGATCGCCTTCGCAGAGGTCGCCTACGTTCCGCGGAGCACGGTCCTCACCTACTTTGACTTCGGCGGAGTGGAGATCGCCACCACGCGTCCGGAGCTGCTCGCCGCCTGCACCGCCGTCGCCGTTCACCCCGCGGACGAGCGTTTCCGGGACCTGGCGGGCAGGACCCTCCGCGTCCCCTTCTTCTGCCATGAGGTGCCGGTGTTGCAGGACGAGGCGGTCGATCCCGCGTTCGGTTCCGGGGCGGTGATGATCTGCACCTTCGGGGACAAGCAGGACGTGCACTGGTGGAAACAGCACGCCCTCCCGCTCCGCAAGGCGATCGACCGCGCGGGAAGGATGACGCAGATCGCGGGACCGTACGCCGGGATGAGCGTGAAGGAGTGCCGGGAGAGCATCCTGCGGGATATGAAGGAGAAGGGGATCCTCAAGAGGCAGGAGACCCTGGAGCAGCGGGTGGGGGTCTGCTGGCGGTGCAAGACCCCGATCGAGATCCTGAGCGAGCGCCAGTGGTTCATCGCCATCCGCCCCGAAGAGATCCTGCAGGCGGCGCGGGAGGTCTGCTGGACGCCGGATCACATGCTGACCCGCCTGGAGAACTGGGTGAAGTCCATGGAGTGGGACTGGTGCATCTCGCGGCAGCGCATCTTTGCCACCCCGATTCCGGTCTGGTTCTGCCGCCGCTGCAGTGCGATGGTCGTCCCGAGCTACGACCGCCTGCCCGTCGATCCCACTCTGGAGCAGCCCCGGGATCCCTGCCCGAACTGCGGCTCCCGGGAATTCGTCGGGGAGGAGGACGTCCTGGACACCTGGATGGACTCCTCCATCTCGGCCCTGAACGTGACCGGCTGGGACGGGGGTCCCGACGCCCCGCCCTTCTACCCCGCCCAGCTCCGCCCGCAGGGGCACGACATCATCCGCACCTGGGCGTTCTACACCATCCTCCGCTCCGTCGCGCTCACAGGCGTCCGTCCGTGGGATGCCATCCTGGTCAACGGCATGGTGCTCGGGGAGGACGGATTCAAGATGAGCAAGAGCCGCGGGAACATCATCGCTCCCGAGGAGATCCTGGAGAAGTACGGCGCCGACGCGTTCCGCCAGTGGTCAGCCCTCGGGGCGGCGACGGGTTCCGACATCATGTTCAACTGGAACGACGTGGTCGCGGCCTCGCGCTTCCAGACCAAGCTCTGGAACATCACCCGATTCTCGCTGCAGCAGCTGGCGCGGGAGTGGAACCGGGATGCCCGGGTGACTGATCTGGCGGATCGATGGCTGCTTGTGCGGCTCTCGAATACGGTGGACCGCGTGACGCTGGCGATGGACACCTACCAGTTCGATCTGGCGCTCCGCGAACTGAGGGACTTCGCCTGGAACGTGCTCGCCGACAACTACATCGAGCTCGTGAAGGGACGGCTCTACGGGGATGGCGGGGGGCGGGACAGCGCCTGCCGCGCTCTCGACATCACGCTTGACGCCCTCTTCCGTATGCTCGCCCCCTTCATGCCCCACTTCGCCGAGGAGAGCTACCATCACCTCCGGGAGGGGGGCAGCGGGAGCGTCCACGCCCAGTCCTGGGTGAACCTCTCCTTTGACGATCACGATGCCGCCCGCGACGGGGAGATCCTGGCAAAGGTGGTCTCGGAGATCCGCCGTTTCAAACACGACCGGGGCATGGCACTGAACGCCCCGCTCGGGCGAGTGACTGTGTATGCGCCTGGCGTTATCGATGACGGCGGCGACGCCTCCCGTGCGCTGAACGCGGAGGTGCAGTTCCGCAGCGGAGAACCGCGGCTGGAACGGACGGTCGGCGACGTCAGGTTCAATATGGCGGTCGTGGGCAAAACCCTCCGGAAGAAAGCTCCGGCATTCATGCAGGCGATTCGGGCTCTTCCGCCCGAACAGCTGCTCAGTCCGCCCGAGACAGTCAGCCTGGACGGCGAAGATGTGCCGATCCCCCCCGACGCCTTCGCACCGGAGTTCACCTACCAGGTGGAGGGGAAGCGCGTGGACGTACTCACCCTGGACGGCATCATCGTCACGGTGGAGAGGGGGTAGAGACACGGAGGAGAGGAGCGGAAGAGCGCTGTATCGCTGGATGCGAAGACTCCAGGACCGTTCCGCTTCACGTCGCAAGAATTCCCGCAGCATTTCTAGAGTGAGGTTGATCGATGGGGAGTTTCGGTGCGGCCGAATTCCCTGCAACCCGTACCCGTGGTAATCGTTATCGGAGCATAGCATTCCCCTGCCGGGTGAATGGCGTCTTTCCGACCGCTGTTCCGATCCTGTTCCCCAATTGGGGCACATGCTGGTGGTATAGCCCTGCTCACGGCATGGAAGAGATCACTGCCCGTCATGCCATACCACTGGAGAACCCGTGCCCCCGTCCCTGCGCTAGGTGGCCGAGGGGAGATCCGACGAGGAGGGAACGCATCCATCGATACGACATTTTCCCCGCAAGAGGGAAGACTTCGATGCAGCGACGCGAAGGCGATGGCGATGCCCGCGACGCATCCCCGAACCGAAGGAAGGCAATCGCTCCCCCGTCAGGCTTTGCTATCTCCCGCGATATTCGCATTCCTGCAGCCCAGACCGGATTCCGATTCCTGCAACCGTCGGCACAACCAGGGGGTGCGGATTGCATAACACGGGGGAGATGGGCTCCCGGTGCCGGGGATCGCCCACTCCCGAACCAGTCGATCGGTTGCGGTGGGGAGAGAACGCAGATCTCCCGCCGTCCCCGGGAGACCCGGATACTTTTATATTACATTACGGGGAGCCTCCCGGCATGAACCGATTCTACAGGGAGAGCGCGGAGAACGTCCGCAGACTGATCAGCGAGCTCCTGGCCCGGCTGGTGGAGGAGAGGTGCGACGACCTCGAGGAGGTGATCGCTCTCGTTGCAGAGAGCCACGACGCCATGAAGCGGGCTGAAGACCGGCTGCAGGGGCTCTGCTGGGACGCGGAGACGAGCGGCTGACGGCCCGCGCTCCCTGTTTGACCCCCCATCGTCCAACGAGGGTGCCCTATTTACCCCGCACGGCGATCCTTCGGATCTCCTCTGCTACGAAATCGTGGATCTCCTCCAACCCCTTGCAGGCATCGACGACGACGAATCGTGCCGGCTCCTCTTCGGCGAGCGCGATGTAGTTACGCTGGACACGTTCGAGCACTTCACGCATCTCGAAGTGCTCCCGCTCCCCGGGATCTTTCAGGCGGGAGAGTGCGGCTTCGACGGGGAGGACGAGGAGGAAAGTCCTGTCCGGGGGGATCGTCCAGCCCTCGTGCAGGTTCTGCAGCCATCGGAGGGGCCGCGGTATCACCCCCTCCAGCGTGACGGACTGGTAGGCGTAGCGGCTGTCGGTGTACCGGTCGGAGATGATCACCCTCCTCTCCCGGAGGGCCGGTCGCACGACTGCCGCCACGTGGGCCGCATGGTCGGCGGCGAAGAGAAGCGCCTCGGTCATCGGATCCAGCTTCTCGGCGACGGCCCTCCGCACCGCATCGCCCACCCAGGTGGCACCGGGTTCGCGGGTGAATACCGGATCGAGGTCAGCCAGGGATCGACGCAGCGATGCGAGAAGCGTGCTCTTGCCGCTCCCGTCGATGCCTTCGATGGTGATCAGGACCATATTCCTCTCCGGATCGATGCCAGCGGGATCGCGCCGCGGTGCACCGCAGTGGCGACGATCGCCCCATCGAATCCCAGATCCTCCAGCAGATCGAGATCGCGCTCCGCCCTGACACCTCCCCCGTAAATCAGCCGCCCCCGATAGGCCGACCGCAGCTCCCCGAGCTCAGCACGGTCCAGGCCGCGCTCCGTTCCGACAGCCCCGATGTTCAGGAGGATGCAGCCATCGAACGCCCAGGCTCCTGCACGGCCCAGCACAGCGGCCGGTGTCCAGCCGCAGGGGATCACCCTGCCGTCCCGGTGATCGATGCTCAGGTAGCCTCCGGTGTACCGACCGAGATCCCGTCCTCCCGTCTCGGTCCCGACGACGTTGATCACACCTGCCATCTGGAGACAATCCGCTGTCGAGCGAACTCCTCGATCCAGAAAGCACCGCTCTACCAGCCGCACGCAGGACTCGATCTCCCTGTCGTGGCTCCCCGTTCCCATGATGCGATCCAGGTCGGCGATGTACAGGAACCGCGGCGCGATATGGTGGACGTGGGCGATCGGATCGGCGGTGGAGACCAGACCCCAGGTCAGGGGAAGGTAGCTGGACCGTTCGCCCCGCACCCCATGCACCACTTTTCCCTGCATGAGATCCATCGCCAGGATCAGATCCATGGTACCAGATCCCTCCTGCGGAGGGATAAATACCGCACAAACGGGACCCCATGGATCCGGATCCCCAGCCGCCGCAGGTTGCCCGCATGCCGTGGGACCCTGAATCCACATCGAATCCTATTGAGAGCCTCGGGCGAATGGAATTCTCCCAAACCATCCCTCATGCTCCGGCAGAATGGAGAAATGAGGGTGAATTGTCCGATACCGTAATCCTAATCAGTCTAAAGAACCATACATGATGCATGAAGTTGCTGGTCAGCCCGCGCAGTATCGAAGAAGCGCACCAATCTCTTTCTGCAGACATCATCGACGTAAAAAAACCCTCCGAGGGGTCTCTTGGTGCCAACTTTCCCTGGGTGATCAGGTCCATCAAGTCTCTGACATCGAAACCGGTGAGCGCCGCCATCGGCGACTTCGACTACAAACCAGGCGGGGCAGCGCTTGCAGCGTACGGAGCCGCATGCGCCGGCGCCGACTATATCAAGATCGGCCTGATGTTCGACGGGCAGGACCGGGCCCGCGAGGTGATCCAGGCCGTGGTGCGGGCGGTCAAGGAGGAATATCCCGAGAAACTCGTGGTTATTGCCGGCTATGCCGATTACGCCAGGCTTGGGACCATCTCGCCCATGGAGATCTCCGCGCTCGCCGCGGAGGGCGGAGCCGACGTGGCCATGACGGATACCGGCATAAAAGACGGCAGGAGCGCGTTCGAGTTCATGGACGAGGCCACCTTCACCGCTTTCGTGGAGAAGAACCGCGAACTGGGCTTGAAGACCGCTCTTGCAGGCGGTTTCAAGATCGAGAACATACCCGCCCTGAATCGCATATGCCCCGATATCGTCGGTGCGCGGGGCATGGTCTGCGGAGGAGACCGGAATGCCACGATTCGGGGCGAACTGGTTGAACAAATCAGGAAAATGATCAGGTGAATCATGTTTACAGAAAAATTGAACGCCCCCGTTGCCATCACCTTCGACGACATCCTCCTGCAGCCAGCCGAATCGCATCTGGAGCCGAACGAGGCGGACGTGCGCAGCCGTTTCTCCCGGAACATCTGGCTCAACATCCCCCTCGTGAGCGCAGCGATGGACACCGTGACCGAATCCCCCATGGCAATCGCGCTGGCCCGCCAGGGCGGGATCGGCGTGATCCACCGCAACATGACGGCCGAGAGGGAGGTACAGGAGGTGAAGTACGTCAAGCAGGCCGAGAATCTCATTGAGAAGAACGTGCTCACCGTCGGTCCGGAAGCGACCGTTGCCGACGTCCAGCGTCTGATGGACGAGCACGGAATCAGTGGCGTGCCCGTCATCGAGCACGGCAAGATCGTCGGGATTGTCAGCCGACGGGACGTCCGCCCCATATCGCCGAAACGGGAGCGCGAGAGTATCCGGAAGGTGATGACCCGTGACCCGATCACGGCAGATCCGAGCATCACGATGGAGAACGCTCTCGAGACAATGTACGCACACAAGATCGAGCGGCTGCCTGTGGTGGACAGAGAGTCACGGCTCATCGGCATCATCACCATGCAGGACATCCTGGAGATTCGGCGCTACCCGCTGGCAAACCGCGATTCGAAGGGGAATCTGCGCGTTGCCGCAGCGGTGGGCCCTCACGACTTCCAGCGGGCAATGGCGCTCGACGAGGCCGGGGTCGACGCGCTCGTCGTGGACAGCGCCCACGGGCACAACATGCGTGTCGTGAAGGCGGTGCGGGACATCAAGGAGAGTGCGAAGGCCGACGTGATCGCCGGCAACATCGCCACCCGGGAGGCGGCGGAGGCGCTGCTGCCGGAGTCCGACGGTCTGAAGGTGGGAATCGGTCCCGGGTCGATCTGCACCACGCGGATCGTGGCTGGGGTGGGCGTGCCGCAGATAACGGCGATCGCCTGCGTGGCCGATGTGGCTGCCGGGTTCGACGTGCCGATCATCGCGGATGGCGGCATCCGCTACAGCGGGGACGTGGCGAAAGCGCTGGCGGCCGGCGCCGAGTCCGTGATGATCGGCAGCCTGTTCGCCGGCACGGACGAGTCACCGGGGCGCTTCGTGATCATGCAGGGGCGGCGCTACAAGCAGTACCGCGGCATGGGATCGCTAGGGGTCATCAGCGGCGGGGTGAGCGGGGATCGCTACTTCCAGAGAAAGGAGATCGGGAGAACAAAATTCGTTCCCGAGGGCGTGGAGGGGATCACGCCCTACGTCGGCCCCGTATCCGATGTTGTCTACCAGCTCATCGGCGGGTTGAAATCGGCGATGGGCTATACCGGCTCTTCGTCCATCGGGGAACTCCGCAGCAGGGCCCGATTCCTGCGCGTCACCAGTGCAGGGGTGAGCGAGAGCCACCCGCACAATATTCTGATCACCGACGAGGCACCCAACTACCGCCTCTTCCAATAGGGCATACATGCCGCACGGGCCTTCGATGCAGTCGGCCCTGAGGCAACCGCTCCCGTATCATCCCTTTGCTCTGGCAGCAGCTCTCCCGATCCAGATCGTCGCGATGACTGCGATGATGGTGACGAGAATCGCGTACCCCAGCTGGGCGGGAATGTTCCCCGCCTCCCCGAAGACCTCGGTGAAGATCGCCTGTATCGCCTCGTTCCAGGCGAGAGCCGCCACCAGTCCGAAGGCTGCGGTGATGAGTGCAGACATCTTTTCAATGACCTCTTCCCGTAATGCCATCCGATGCATCTCCTATTTATCGGAGGGGATTTGAACCGGCGGCATATATATAATTTGGGGTCAAAGGGGCTCCCTTCCGTGTCTGGATAACCGCGGAACACCCCGGGAGCCTTCCGATGGGGCGGGGGAGAGAGGCGCTGGACGGCTGGATTCGGGGTAGATCCGAAGGCGGATGAGGTTCGATGGAACCATCATCGATAACAGGTCGCGGATTAATTTCCTGACCGATCCCGCGGATTCTCACCCCTGCACCGGTGCCGGAGGGATCCCGTCAGATCACGAAGGATCCCGTGCCTTCCGGAAAAGTGGTCGAAGAAGGAGACGAGGACCGTCCCGAACCCCTGATTCCCCGACGGGCTGCCGCATTTCATCGAGAGGGCGGGGGAGAAGCGGTACGACCGTGGATCCGCACCGTCATGGATGAGAAGACCCGATATCCCCCCATCGCCTGGCCCGTAACGAAGAGCGTTCGTGAAGGATGCGAAGAAGGCACTCCGTCAGGCAAAGGCAACAGCGAACCAGCGCCTGGATCTGATTGTTACCGATGGTCTGCAGGCCAACAAGGATGCCATCAGGAGTTCTGCGACCACACCGCCTTCGTCCAGGACCCGCACGTCCGGCTGAAGGGTTTCGAGGCGAAGCCGAACAACAATGTCCTTGAGCGGCTGAACGGGACGTTCCAAGAGCGGACGAATGTGGTGCGGGGCTTAGATTCACCCTGTAGGGCGCAGGAGTTCGCTGCCGGGATGCGGATCTACTACAACTGCATCCGCCCCCATCAGCGGATCGGGGTCTGACACCGGCACGGGTGGCGCAGATCCCGATTGACCTCCCGGGGAACCGCTGGATGACGATGATTGAACTGGCAGCACGTAAATAACGGCCTCTTCTCCTTTCATAATCCCTGACATCTGGGGATGTGATGATAGTTCCTGAGGCTCTGGAGAGACGCTCCCCGGCGTAATTTCCACCCATCCCGCGGATAACCCATGGATGATCCGCATTCACCTCTCCCCTCGGCGAGGGGGGGGACTCGTGCGATAGGCCTGTATCGGACGGGGAATACCGGGCAGGATGCTCTCTGTCGCGCGATGGGGCAGTAGGAGAGAGGCCCTTCCCCGGAGAACACCCGAGAGCCGTACACAGGCTCCTCCTGTTGAGAAGTTCGACAGAGCCGTTCCTACGCAATTTTTATTCCCATAAGGGGTGTATTTACGAGGGGAATGCGCTATCCGGAGCCGTTCTTCAGACGCATTGACCATATGACCCTTGATACCATCTAGTGGAATTACCTTCACAGACACCATAATCGGGGTTTCAGACTATTTTTCTCCTTGTAAAAAGAGCTATAATCTTGTGTCGGCCTATATTGAAGGCGGAAAAGATCGTCTGGTAGCAATTCTCCAATCCTGATAGAGGTGAAGGGGAAGAACACGGCATGGGACATTCCGTGAGCACAAGGGGAGCGATATTCTATCCTGTAATGCCTCCCAAAAAAAAGTGCTTGAGCCGAGACGGGCGATTGATACCTATTCCCCCTCTTCCCGAACTCCCTCAATCTGTGTCCGATTTTTTTTAGTCTCGCCACGCATTAACGCCGGTGCGTCTATCAAAAGTCACTAGGACGCACCAGAACCCATCAGGATAATACTATTATATACAAAACACTAACATTAGGTAAAGATGTTAAACGGGGTGGAAAAGTCCCGCCTGCTGGATATCCTGGGGAATCGCAACAGGCGGCGGATCCTGGAGCTGCTGAGGCAGAAACCCTGTTTTGTCACCGAGATCTGCGAGCAGCTCACGCTCAGCCCAAAGGCGGTCATCGAGCACCTGCACCTGATGGAACAGGAGAGGATCATCTCCTGCCGATCCGATGCCAGAAGGAGGAAGTATTACTACTTGCTCACCGATATCGAGGTGGTGGTCAATCTCCAGAGCCGCAGCGATGGGGGAGCGCAGCCGGAGGAGACGGCGCTGGAACTCGAATTCATGCGCTCTCTGGCCACGCTCCGCAGGATGTCTGCCGCACGGGAGGAGATGATCTCCATGCTGGACAGGCTGGAGCGGGAGATCGAACTGAAAATTAATGATATCATCAGGTCAAGTAACGATGTACTGGTGAATGAGAGAGAGCTCGACCTGATATTCGCCCTTGCCCAGTACGATCTCACCGAGGACGAACTTCTGGCATGCACCGGAATATCGCCGCCGGAACTGCAGGAAGCGCTGGAGAGACTCATCCACCGGGGCATAGTGGAGAGAAGAGGCACACACTATCGCGTACGTGGTATCCATGCCAGATAATCCTTACGACGAGATATTCAGGAACCTGACCAGGATGATGGAGGATATCCTCAAAAACATCCCTGCCCAGGCATCGTCCCACGTGGTTCACTATACGATCATCGCCAGGCCGGGAGAAGCACCGCGTGTGTTCCAGCCACCGCAGGAAGGGGAGGACAGCGAGGTTCCCTACGAGACGATTGAGACCGACGAGTGCATCTACATCACTACGGAGATCGATCCCGACGACGGAGATGCCTGCGTGGAGATAGGACCGAGGTCGATCACGATTCGGGAGAAGGACGGAGAGACGATCATCGATATCGACTGCGAGATCGATCCTGACCGGAGCATGTACAATATCCATCGTGGAATCCTGGATATTGTGTGCCGTAAAAAGTGAGGAGCGGGCGGTCCCGCATTCGGGGAGAACCCTCGCGGATCCTGCGCGGGGGTTTGCTCTCTTCTATTCCAGAAATGAGAAAGTATATTTCCGTTTCGGGACGAGGTGTCTGCCGATGCCGGAGGAGACGATGCCCGGGTATGCCGACCTGCATGCCGGCGGAGAACTGAAGGAGCGTGCCGATGCTGCCTGGGAGATGCTGCGGGACTGCACCGTCTGCCCTCAGCTCTGCCACGTGAACCGCAGGGAGGGCCAGCTCGGGTTCTGCCGCAGCGGGGCCCGTCCCACGGTCTCGAGTTACGGCCCTCACTTCGGGGAGGAGCCTCCCCTCGTGGGAAGATTCGGGTCCGGCACGATCTTTTTGACGAACTGCAACATGCGATGCATTTTCTGCCAGAACTACGAGATCAGCCAGTGCGGCGGGGGTTTCGAGATATCCTGCGAAGAACTCGCCGATATCATGCTCCATCTCCAGAACCGGGGCTGCCACAACATCAACTTCGTCTCCCCCACACACTACGTGCCACAGATCCTGCGGGCGATCGACATCGCCGCATCCAGGGGGCTGTCCGTGCCCCTGGTCTACAACAGCGGGGGATACGATTCCGTGGAAACCCTGAAGCTCCTGGATGGTGTTTTCGACATCTACATGCCGGATGCGAAATACGGTCGTGACGATGTGGCATGGGCACTCTCACGGGCGCGGGACTATACGGAACGGATGCAGTCAGCCCTGAAAGAGATGCACCGCCAGGTGGGGGATCTCGTTATCAAGAGCGGACTGGCAGTGCGGGGCCTCATCATCCGCCACCTGGTGCTCCCGGCCAATCTGGCCGGGAGCGAACTCGTGATGCGGTTCATCGCCGAGGAGATATCGAGGGACTCCTACGTGAACGTCATGGCCCAGTATCGCGTCGTCCGCCCGGTATCCGAAGAGGAGCTGCGGCGCAATCCCTACCTGGCGCAGATCCAGCGGCCCATCACGGCAGCAGAGTACCTGTACGCCATGGACTGCGCGAGACGCTACGGGCTGCACCGTTTTGCTGACTGAAAACACCGCTCCCCCGATCCGCTAGGAGTCGTCCCGCCGATCGGGTCTGCTCTCATCCGGGACGTCCATCCTTCCGGGGAAGCACGAGCGCAAGAGTTACGAGGGCGTCTCCCAGGAGGTACGGCAGGATGCTGTTGGAGAGATACAGGGCGAGGGTATCGAACAGAGGAAGAATCACGCCACCCTCCGCGAAGGGGTTATGGATGTCCAGCAGGACCAGAAATGCAGCGAGGCAGAGGATATCAGCGGCTTTCCAGCGAATATCGTTCAGCATCGCCGTGATACCGCCACTCGTACAGCCGTATACGAAAGACAGTGTCACAACCAGGCTTACCGTCGAGTCCATGGAACCCTTCCGATCCGTGTGCTGGACCCATGGTGATGCGGTTGCGGAATTGCCATCGTGCGATCTCTCGAACAGGACACGGGGGAGCACCGGAACTCTCGATTATCGTATAGAGAAATTTTCATCGCTGCCGTAGATATTCATTCCGACCATGCAGATTCATCGATGCGATGAATATAAAGTAGATGCCCCCGATCACCGTCTGCCAAAGCACATACCCTGCCATCCGCTGGCGGGGGTCATTGATGTGTCACGATCCACCGAGGTGCGATGCGCGTCTCGCAACAGGCAGCCGCCCACGCCCACCGTCCGGATGCCGATTCGAACGGAGGACTGCAGGAGAGGGGCGGCAGACCGGCCGGGAGGGGGATGCCGTGCAGCGCAACGGGACGGACTGGCGGATGGGCAAAAAGAGAGCGCTATCTCCCCGATCCTCGAACGTCAAGGATTTCTGCAAGCGTCTGCCGCACTTCCTCACACTCCTCGCAACGGAGCGCTTCCGCGAGTGCCGGACGGGCCTTCCCGCCCCCGATCGCCCAGAGGGCGATAGCAGCGCTACGGCGGACGAACTCATTCTCGTCCCGGAGAACTCTCTGGAGCGGTTCGAAGGCACGGGCATCTCCGATGATCCCGAGCGCCTTCGCCGACATGTACCGCACGTGATCGATGGGATCGTCGAGCGCACGAAGCAGCGGCTCTACTGCGGAGATGTCCCCGATCCGCGAGAGGGCTTCGGCGGCCCGGTAGCGCGCCATCCAGTTCGGCTCCTGCAGCATGCCGATCAGAGGGCCCACGGCCGCCGCGCCCAGCATAGCAACCGCCGCGGATGCATGCGCTCTGACCTCTTTTACGGGGTCGTAAAACGCGGCCAGGAGGTGGGGGATCGCCTCCGTATCCCCGCTCGCACCCAGAACGCGGGCGGCAGCGATCCTGTCGGCAGGGTCGGCGGACTGCAGCAGTGCGGCAACATGGCGATCCCGCTCTCCGGTCTGCGGATCTTCGTCCGCTTCGGTGTCGCGGTTCATTAGGATCTCCCACATCTGGTGGGGCGCCCGCGGATAAAAAGTCCTGCACACGTGCACCATCGCGATGATGCCGGATCATGGATCGATTCACCGCTCGAGGACGCATGCTGGTGCGATGCAGGCCGAGGATACGGCAGACATGAATCCCCGCTCCCGCAATGTTCGAGCAGAGGGAGAGATCGGCCGCGAGCACCCCAGACCGTTCCCGGGACGAGGGGGATGACCTCCATCGCCTCGTCCACGGCTGCCACGGCGACCGCGAGGGCTCCGCGGATGTTTCCCCCTGCGGTTCCGTGCACCGGCCGTCACGGGCCTGAGGAAGCTTCTCCCCGGGATGCAGGCCGCGGGCATTGCGATAAGGTAGGCTGACCCTCCCGATCCGGGGAGATCGAATGCAGGATCAGCATGTCCCGGGTTCGACGGGAGAGCGCGGGAACCCCCACAGGACCGCCCGGAGGGATCTGCTCGCGATGCCGCTGAAGGGTACGATGATCGAGGGCAGTGTGATCGGCGCTCTCGACAGCCAGATCGTCAGCGAACGGCAGCCGTGCGGTGAAGACCGGAGCCCGCCTCCAGCTGGACCTGCTGGAGAGGTTTGAAGTCCGCATATGCCCAGCCTGCCAGGATCGGACCATCGTAGAGGATGTTCCGGACGAGGTTGCGCCCGCCCGGGCTGGATGACGATGCCGACGACGTACCGAATCGCCGCCGCCATCCGATCCCCCGATCCCTTTCCTGAGCCGATTAACCTGTGCACCTGCCCGGGAAACCCGGAATCGGAATTCGCGAGGCCGGATCCCGATCGCTGGGTTGAAGGGGACCAGGCACATACGGTAGAGATGGTATGGAGAGGAAGGAGATCGACGAGTTTCGCACTCTTGCGCAGGTGCTGAACGAGATCGAGAGGAGGTATCCGGATCCCGAGAGCATCACCCTCAGACAGATCTCGGAGCTCTCGCAGGCGCACCATCTGGGGGTACCGGATATCCTGGCGCTCGTCATCCTCATCCGCTGGGGGAGGATATACACCTCCCTGAAGCAGATCGGGGAGGAGCGCAACGAAGCGGTTGGGTACGCTTCCGGCCTGCCTTGCATGGCATCCGACGGTTCGGTGCGGGAAAGCGCAGAATATCGACCGCCTCCGGCAGACGAGAGCAGCGGGGGGCCCAGCATCGAGTTCCTCTGACGGTGCCAGCCACCGCAGGGATCCGCAAGATCCCGGCCAGAGCGCAGACGGTCGCCACCGGGTACTGATCTGTCCGGGTGCGGCGAAGGAGAATAGCTGGAGAGCGGTGGTTGTTCCCGAGCGTTTCGCCGCTTCGCCCCCCTGTAAGGATCGCGGGTGAGGGAGAACCCGCAGCGATGACGGCAGTCTGAACTTCAACCCGTGTGCGCCGCTCTCAAGCGAGGCGGGCAGGGCTGGATTCGCTTGTCCGGGAAATCCGAAGAATTGCAGCCAGACCTGACGTTTCCGCTGCGCAGATGCTGCAGCAAAAATCTTCACGCGAATCCCCCCCGTTTCTGGTTCGTGGGGCGGCTGACATCTCCCCGGGGTCGCCCACGGGGTGAATCAGGGATCGGATTTTCCGGAGGAGATCGGCAGCTCATCAGCAGCAGAAACGGAAAGCGTCCTGCCGGCGAACTCCGCCCGGATCTTGGGGGGATGCACCCTACAGCACGTAGGGAATGATACTGTAATCGATATTGCAATCACCCGCGAATCTCTCTTTTTCACCGAAGATCTTGCTCTCTCCCGCCTTCATGGGCCCTACGGGGATGTTCCGCGTATCGATGACGCTCCCATCGCGGGCATGCACGAAATTCAGGCGCAGGACGAGGCTCTGCTGTGTGGATTCACCGGTGTTCCTCACCTCAACGCGCGATTCGTAGTAGCATCCGCCCCCGGGGGTATAGAACCGTTTGAGCTCGAGCACTTCGGCCATGACCGTCTCCTTGGGGGCGATTCCCTGAGGCGGCGCGCCATTCAGCGTGGGCGCAGAGGTGTGCGGAGCCGGGATCCCCCGGTCCGTGGAGCAGCCCGCAGAGAGAACGCACAGGAGGATACCGAGGCTGATCAGGATCGCAGGCAGCCGAGGCATATGCAGTACCATCTGTGCCGGGCTATATGAAAGCCGTCATTTTTATTCTGCGTGATAGAGCAGCAGAATACATTCAATGGCCGTATTTCAGGCATAACCGGATATTTTTATGGATTATCCCACGGAGCCTCAGAACAGGATTTATCCGAATAGGCAGCCAATTATTGGTTATGGCCTCGCCATTCATTGCACTGGCCCTGTCATTCTTCATCCCGGGGCTGGGGCAGTTCTACACCGGCCAGCTCCTGAAGGCGGCACTCCTGTTCGCTGCAGCGGTCGTGTTCGGCGCGCTCTCGACCTTCGTCATCGGCATCCCCTTCTTCGTGCTGATCTGGCTCTACAGCATGTACGACGCGTTCACGGCGGCGAAGCGGTGAGACAACACCGGGAATCCTTCTGACTATGGTCGTACACTGGGTCGCATCCATCGCCGTAGAGAGGCTCGATCCCCGATCCTCTGTGGGCGGATTTGATCGGCACCCATCGAAAATCCGCCCTTTCCGCGGGGGATAACGGCATCGGGGATCAGGCAGAATCGATCCTTCGGATCTCGCTCGGCACAGATGCGCGGACCGGCAGAACCGATCTGAAAAAACGGTGTAACGGAACGCCCAGGTCGGAATTTGAATCCGAGTCGTCGGCGTGACAGGCCGACATGATAGGCCGCTACACTACCTGGGCACGGCAGATATCCCGCCTCCCGGATTCGAACCGGGGACATCGCGGTAGCTGCGCAGTTACCTCCGTTGTCGGTAAACCATACTACAGCCGCGCACTCTACCAGGCTGAGTTAAGGCGGGTATTGCTCTATTACGTTGGTCAGGTGCCATATTAAACATATCGTTTGTCCGGCCCGTCGCGATATGCTCCTTTTAAATACGCGAGCGATCAACAGTACAGGTATGACTCGCAACGCAGAGAGTGCGGGGACAACCGACGTGGGGAATTGCCTTCTTTGTCCCTAACCGAGCACCCAAGAATGTGACTGTTTTCGACACCACCCTCCGGGATGGCGAACAGACGCCCGGAATCTCGTTTACGCTCTCGCAGAAGATCGATATCGCGCGTCAGCTCTCGGATATCGGCGTATACACGATCGAAGCGGGATTTCCGGCCTCTTCCGAGAGCGAACGGGAGACGGTCAAGACGATCGCCGCCCTCGATCTCGAGTCGAACATCTGCGGGCTCGCCCGCATGCTGAAGGCCGATATCGACACCTGCCTGGACTGCGACGTGGATATGGTGCACGTCTTCATTCCCACCTCGCGGGTCCAGCGGGAGCACACCATCAAGAAGAGCGCCGAAGAGGTGCTGGAGATCACGCGGAGCACGGTTGCGTACGCCCGCGATCACTTTGGCATGGTGATGTTCTCGGCGATGGATGCCACCCGCACGGAATGGGACTACTTGATCCGGGTCCTGAAGGCGGCAGTCGAGAGCGGGGCGACGATCGTCAACGTCCCCGATACCGTGGGCGTGATCACACCCGGTGCCATGCGGGAGCTGATCACCCGCATCGCTGGCGAGGTGGATGCACCCATCGACGTGCACTGCCACAACGACTTCGGCCTCGCCGTGGCCAACACCCTCGCCGCCGTGGAAGGCGGGGCTTCGCAGGTGCAGGTCACGGTGAACGGCCTCGGGGAGCGGGCGGGGAACGCCGATCTCGCCGAGACCGTGATGGCGCTGGAGTCCATCTACGGCATCTCAACAGGCATCAGGACCCGGAAGATCGTGGAGACCTCGCGCCTGGTCTCCCGATACTCGGGGATCAGCCTCGTGCCCACCCAGCCGATCGTGGGGGACAACGCATTCTCGCACGAGAGCGGGATCCACTCGCACGGTGTCATCGCCTGCTCCGAGACCTTCGAGCCCGGCATCCTCACTCCCGAGATGGTGGGGCACCGCCGCAGGCTGAAACTCGGCAAGCACGTCGGGCGGCATGCGGTGCGGCAGATGCTCGAAGATGCCCATATCTCGCCTTCCGAGGCGGAGCTCGATGAGATCGTCCTCCGCATCAAGGCCATCGCGGGCAAGGGCAAGCGCGTGACCGATGCCGACCTCTACGAGATCGCCGACAGCGTCATGGGGACGACCAATGGGCGGAAGATCCTCGAACTGGAGGGGATCGCGGTCATGACGGGAAACCACGTGATCCCGACCGCCACGATCAAGGCCAAAGTGAACGGCAGCGACCATGTCTTCAGCAGCGTCGGGAACGGTCCCGTGGATGCGGCCATGAAGGCGGTCCTTGGGATCCTGCCGACCCACGTCCAGCTGAAGGAGTTCAACATCGAGGCGATCTCCGGCGGGACGGATGCCATCGGGCATGTCACCATCGCCGTGGAGGACGAGGGGGGGCGGATCATCAGTGCAAGCGCGTCCAGCGACGACATCATCCTCGCCTCGGTGGAGGCGATGGTCAACGCGATCAACCTCCTGCACCGCACCTGAACAGAACCCTCCTTTATTATTCGTCCGACCCCATTCACCGGTCGCGGTTGCAGCAGGACGAATCGTCCTGCACGGGGAGGCGTGCCCGGTGGAGAACAGGATTATCGGTCTGGGCTGAAGGGTCCGCGGGAGGGTTCCTCCATCCACACACCGCTGCGCTTCGGTGCGATCCCGCTGGCTCCCTCAACCCGGGCCCAATGCACCCGAGGGGTTCACCCCCGCCAGTTCCGATGGCCCCAACGGACTGTTCGGCTCTAGCCTGCCTGCGGCTCCCGCGGACGACAATCGGATGGCGGATCCTGACAGCCTGTTGATACCACTCTGCAAAATGAATAAAACATCTCGCGATTTTGAACAGCGGCAAGTCCGGATGCGGCCGCCATGCACCCCTGCCCCGAGTCCCTGCTGTGTGTCCTGACACCCCCAAGACGAGAGCCCCGAAGGAGAAGGGACTCTGTGCATCCCCATCAAATGGCATTCCGTCCTGTCCCAACCACGGGACCGATCGAGGGGAATGCCGGTTCGCGTTGCCAGCAAGGCAGACGAACCGGCACCGAATCTGAAAAATGATTTATTCGGCGGCCGGGCTGGGAGGGGCCTCGCCTCCGCCCAGTGCCCCGCGGACCTGCGCGCTCACCTGCTCGAATCGCGTCTGGAGTGCCTTCTCCTGTTTTTCGAGAGACTTGATGCGGAGCTCCAGCGTCTCGATCCGTTCGTTCAGGGACGCCTCGACCTTCGACTTCTTCTGCTGGATCATCACGGTGCCGATATTGGTGAAGATCTCTGCATCCTCCGGGACCTCTTTCAGCTCCTCGCCGGCACGCTTCGCCTCGCGGAGCGCTATCTCATACTGCGTCTTCTGCCCGACGACCGTCTGCAGCTGCTGCTGCAACTGTTGAAGCATGGCGATCTGGTTCTGCACTTTGGGGGGTATCTGTTGCATCGCAAAAAACCTCCTCTTGAACTCGATGTAGTACTATTACAACCTTTTCACCTTTATCCCTTTGCGGTCGCCACCCCCGCAGGGCCGGATTCCGCCAGCAACGAAAGGCGGCCCCGTATTGCTGATCCATCGCAAAGTCCTGTGCATGGCATTGCGGTTATCGGCGCGAACGAGATTTTTTCTCGGAATGCAGCGGGATGCAAACCGGACTAACGGGGCGTTTTGCCCGGATCTACGAGAAAGGAGGAGGGAGGTGCGATCAATACCGCGTTCCCCAGATGGTGTTCTCGTACCTCTGCGCCTTCTCCGAACTCCTCGTGCAGAAGAATTTGTACTTGAGCCCCATATCGGTCCACACCGGACAGGTCGGGCAGAGACAGGCTACTTCCGTATCGATGCACATGAAACTCTTCCCCGTATTGCAGAAGAATTTCTCGTCCGCCTCCTTCGCACACCGCGTATACGTGGGGCATCCCGGGCAGAGGCACATGTTCCTCCGGTCTTCCAGCGTCTTCTTCAGGTCTTCAGGAGACATCTCCTTCATCGACAGCAGGATCTGCTCGAATTTGTCCATTCGATCACCACACCATAAGGAATAGTTTGAGTATTTGAATGTATCGCACGTTCCGCCCGACGGAGTGAGCAGCATTCCCAGCGAAGAGGGGCTTCTCCATGGACGAACGATTGCGTCGGAATCGGCGCGAAAATACAATGGCAAGAATGGCTCTGTCGAGATTCGCATCGGAGGCGGGACCCTGCCGGGACGGCGAACATATCCGCAGGCGGGGCGAACTCCCACCTCCGCGAACGATCCCGGTGAAAGGCTACTTGCACGGGAGGAATCTGCCATGCGGCTCCTGACCCCGGGGGACGATCCGCGGGACAGGTGCAGACTGCGCCGGAAAGCGTTGCTCCCGAAATGGGATCCCTCGATGAGAGGTTCCCGGATAGTTTCAGATCCGCACCAATGCAGTTCTACAATCGCATTCCTGTCGGGAACCGAGAGCAGGTACGTGAAAAGTGACGCATGGTCATTCTGGTGCTCACCCCGGAGGGAGGCACTCCCTCGCCGCCTCCTGCATCTCTTCGGCGACGCTGATCAGGCGGAGCCACATGTTCAGTGCTGCCCGCAGGGCAGAGATGTCCGAAGCCTCAACACGGAGCACGAGAGCGCCGCCTTCGAGCGCGACCGCCGCCGAGGAGCGGCCGCTCCCCTCACCGCCCCCAGACTCCGGGAGAACTACGCGATACAGCCTCCCGGCATGGGGGGTTTCGAATCGGAAACAGGCCGTATGCCGCTTCATCCCAGCACCTCCAGAACGTAGTGCCGCGCCTGCGTGCCGTCAAACTCCAGGGTGCAGGTCTCCGCGCCCGTATACTCCACGCTGAGATACGGCGAGAGCTCCTCGAAAACGGATCGGTTGGAGACCGAGAGGCCCCTTCGGGCCCTCCGCGAGGAACGGGGTCGGACAGAGAAGGATGGGATGGGGTAATCGGCAACCACTTCCCCGCCGTGAATCACCTGGAGGCGGTATCCCTTCGGCTGCCTGCAGACGATCACGATGGTGGGATCCGTCGCTTTTAATCCGTCGAGATCCCGCTTTCCGCGGGTGAGACACTGCCCCTCGAGGGCGAACGCGATGTCCCGGCAGAGGGCACGCACTTCCGGAACCGGCTTCCGGGAGCTGGTTACAAGGGTCATCGGGCCTTGATGGCCTTGATACCGGCTCCCCTCTCCTTGTAGAGAATGCGGTGACCACAGTAAGGGCACCGCACGTTGATGTCGATCTCCACCTTGTACTTACACCGCGCGCACTTGTAGGCTCCTGCCACGGTCTACTCCTCTCTGGACATCGATCTCTCTATCGTGCGGAGGGCGATACGCAGTGTCGGCGTCTGGGGCACATAGGCGCCACCGGCAAATTTGTATCCGCATTTCCTGCAAAGCCAGATGCCGGTCCCCGCACGGCGCACGGCCGTCTGATCGCAGTTGGGGCAGCGATGGACCGCTTTCTGCACACTCTCGACCTCTGCAACCCTCTTTCGTATAAATCTGCCATATCTTGGCCCGAATCGGCCTGCACTTCCCGATATTCTGCCTTTGGCTTTCTGCGCCTTTTTGGCCATGTTCCTGTGACTCCTTCTGTCCTGATATATTGGCTCTTTCTCTTAATATAGTTGTTCAGGTGGTGTGCTCGAGAATTTTGACCTCGCCTTCGCCCCGGGTGATGCGGTTGACCAGATCGTAGAAATCCCTCTGGATGCCGCCCGGGATGCGTACGATCGCGATCCATGAACCGTCCTTCTGCCACTCATCCCGTTCGATGGTGGCTGCGGACTGCAGTTCGCCATACCCCTTCGCTGCGTACTCCGCCGGCACCCTGACCGCAATCCGCATCTCCTCGAAGCGGATGGGCAGAAGGGGGCGGATCGCTTTCACGGTCTCCTTTACGAGTTCGTCCAGGTGCCTGAAGGGATCGATGTTGACGCGCGCCTCCTCCATCGCCATCTCGATCCGCTGCGGCGGGTGCGGCAGACCGGTCTGCGGGTTCACCGCGTTGCGTGCGATGAAGTTGACGACCTGTAGCTTCTTTGCAGCCATCATCTGGCGGCGCTGCTCCGCGGTCAGGTGAATCTCACCCTTCTGAAGGATGCGCCGCGCAACCGTGTCGAAATCGGTCGTGTGGAATACCTTCATCAGGGACTCCTCCGACGCCTTCGTCCCGCGGGAGGCGTGCTCGAAGACGTGGAGGGCTGCGACCACATCCTCGATGTTCACGTCCCTGCCCTGCCGCACCAGTGCTGCCCGTTCGGGATCCACGAGAATTTCAAAACGCTCTCCATGGCTCTCGAGACGGGCCACAACCGCCCTTTCAAGAGGAATCATGGCTTTCCCGATTCACTCCCCAATCTTCTCGACGTACCTCGCGACCTCTTCCTTGGTCATTCGGCGGAAAAGCGGGTTATCCACCTCGATGAGACCGATCTCGACCGTGCTCACATCGAACTTGCCCTCCGTTGCGGTATTGAGGGCCTTCAGGCCCAGCAGCACCGCATCCTCCATCGAGATGTCCTCCCTATACTCCTCCTCGAAGACTTTCATCACCGCCGGTCGACCGATCCCGATCGCCGTCGCCTTGTACTCCAGCAGGGTGCCGCTCGGATCGGTCTCGAAGAGCTTCGCCTCCCCGTGGCTGACACCGATGATGAGCAGGGCCGTCCCGTACGGGCGTGCACCTCCGAACTGGGTATAGAGCTGCATGTGATCGCAGAGTTTCTTGCTGAGCGTCTCCACGTCGATCGGCTCGTCGTAGGTGACGCGGTTGATCTGGGCCTCGATCCGCGCGCGATCGACGAGCGAGCGCGCATCTCCCACAAGCCCGGAGGAGGCCACACCGATATGTTCGTCGATCTTGAAGATCTTCTCGATGGACGCCGGCTCCAGCAGCTTTGTCGAGACCCTCTTGTCGACGATCAGGGCGACCGCTCCCCTGCACTTCAGCCCGACCGCGGTGGTACCCCGCTTAACGGCCTCCCGCGCATACTCCACCTGGTAAAGACGCCCATCGGGGCTGAATACAGTAATCGCCCTATCATATCCCATCTGGTATTGCGGTTGCATTAAATCTCCTCGATCTCTTTCTGGGTGAAGAATAGTAACTTCTGACTTTTATTACTTTTCGCAACTAAATCAACCTTGTGCCGCCCGTGACGGTAGGTAGCATAGTTCTTTTCGGCGAGTGCCACATCTCTCCCCTGCTCGGGAGGGGGCGGCTCTCGTATCCGCTCTTTGAGGGTGCGGATCGTTCCAGAGGTGGCGATCGTGCGGACGGCGACCGCATCCTCCCCGATCCGGCAAATGGTCGCCATCGCGACCGCGAGCTGCCGCTCCGTCCCCCTCCGGCAGCGGACGATGGCGCAGTCACCCTGCAGGAGCACCACCGCAGGCTGGATCTGCGCCGCCTCTGCATCCCCCCAGAGGGATGTGGCCGCCTCCATCACGGCCAGGTGCAGCAGCCGGGCGTCCTCCGGTATGCGCCACCGCGGAACGATTCTGGCAAGAATGTACCGCCGCTTCTCTCTCAGGGTCGGGGGGAGAGGTTTCATGCCACCACCCGCACCGCTCCCCGGGGGGAGAGCAGCCGTCCCACCGTGGAGAGGGCAGCACGCACCTCGCTCTCCTGCATACCGAAGAGGGAGCAGAGGGCAGCACACTCCCGCGGTGAGCGGAGATCGAGAATGGAGCGGGCGCTGCTGGAGACTGTCAGCGGGAACCGGAAGTGCCGCTGCAGGCGGAGGATGTCCGCATACCGCTGCAGGGCTCTCTGCCGCACCGATCCCCGGCCCTGCACCAGGGGCTGGAGATCGATGTCGATTGCCACCGACCGTTCGGCCGCCATCCGTGCGGCGATGTGGTCAAAGGCGTTCCTGGGAGTGCGATGGATCTGGCGCAGGATATGGATACCCCGAATCGACAGGACCCCACGGTTGAAGGAGAGATCCCCGCCTTCTACCAGAACCACCTCTGCCCCGGACCCGACCCGCCTCACCTGCCCGATCGCCGCTTTCACCGTCTTCTCCTGAATCAGGGCGCCCCGCAGCACCCGGACGCCCCCCTCGTACGGACAGGCGCTGTCGAGGGCTACGATGCTGTCGAATCCAAGTTCGCCGGCTTCGAGAGCCATCCTCCACACCGAAGAGTCCCCGAGAGGGTAAGGGTAGATGCAGGCGTCTGTCAGGTCCATCGATGCCCGCCAGAAAAGAGGGTTTTTATTTGCCGATGTTCCCGTGGGAACGGATGCTCGGGCGGGTCTTCTCGGTACCCACACCGCGGCGGCGCATGCCCCGCCCCTTCAGCCCCGCACTGGTCTTCCCGCGTTCCGCACGCCCGCGGTGGACGGGAGATGCGATCCAGGCAAGCTGCGAATCGCTGGCGATGGCAGGATGATGCGGATCCACCAGGATCACCTCGTACCACTTCTGCTTCCCGTCCTGTCCCACCCAGTAAGAGTTCAGCACCTCCATGTTGGGAAACTTCCTCGATGCCCGCTCTTCGGCGATTCTCTGGATGCTCTTTGCAGCAGTCATTCGCCGCATTCCCATGTGGGCTGTGCGGCGACCCCGAACATACCGCGATCTCCGCCGCCCGCCCCTGCGTACCCGCACTCGGGCGACGGCAATCCCCTGCTTTGCCTTGTAGCCGAGCTCCCGCGCACGGTCGATCCGTGTCGGGCGCGCGATGCGCACAACGGAGCCTTCCCGACGCCATTCCTGCATACGGCTCCAGAGGAGTTCGTTCACCGCACTCCGCTCCGGCCGTTTCCATGCCTCACGTACGTAGGCATACATCGATTTCGCCAATGGTATCACCTTCAGGTTCGGCTGATCCCAGCCACATTCCTTTCCGGGACGCATCCCGTAGTTCTTTATATGTATGCGGGCGAGTTATTAAAACATAGCGCTCACGTCCCTGCAGGCGGATATTCCGCGGAACAACGGTCCCTCCCGCAATCCGGTTCCGCCGGATCGCGAGGATGACCGCAAGGGGCGGCGCAGCTCTCCCCGTGCAGGACAGGGCCGAACCCCTCCCGGGGGAGGGCAGCCACACTCCCGCTCCTCACGGCCGATCCTCTGAACAACAGAAAGATCGGGCAGTCATGCAGAAAACACGGTATGGATGTCTATCCGAGCTTCGCCCTATCGCACGACGGGACAGGAGATTGAAGCGCGAGGGCGGGGAGTACGGCCCCTGTCCACCTCCCGACTCTGGCGATAGCATCCTCGGCGCGAATAGACCCTCCCCGCTTCGCGAGAGGGTGGTGGTTGCAGCATCTGACGCCCACGGTCCGCTTCGCTGATCGCCGCCAGCCGCGATGCTCCCGAGAGCCCCGCCAGGTCCTGTTTCGGAGCCGGGAGATGTCGCCGGGTGACGGGATCGCATTCCCACTATCCAGATGCCCCTGACCCTGCCGGATGCGATGCCCGGGAAGGGAGGAGAATGAAGCTGAGCCCGGCGTTGTTAACCCGGATCTCCCCTGCACATTGTCGCCCCAATCCTGCCGTCATTGAGGAATCTGAAGACCTTCCCGCATCGGGCTCCGCATGCTGACACGGGGAAGGAACAGGCTCCTGGAACTTCGTACGGGGCCTTTTTTCTCCGAAAGGTGCATGCGACCCTGCCGCTGCCCTGCCGACGATCCGAAAACGGTCCGATCCTTTCGCTGCAGATGCATGAGCATTCCCGAAGAGCACGCTGTTCCGAAGCGGGCTGCTCGCTTCTCCCGTCTTGAAAGAAGGATGCGTGTTCACGATCTCTTACGCGCCGGAATGCGTTGTCGGGGACCATCCGCGAACGATGCCCGATCCATGCGCCGGACGATCGGGGGAGAACAGCCCTGACGCTCTCACTGCCCCTTCCTCTTCTCCACCACATGGATGCCGTCGATCCTCGTCACGGGATACTGGCCGGAGGCATCTTTCTCGGCGGACTTCACCATGTCCCAGACGGTCAGGAGCGCGACACTGACACCCGTGAGCGCCTCCATCTCGACACCGGTCTTTCCGTGGGATGAGACCGTGACGGTCGCCTCGACGTGCTCGTCTCCAATCTCGAACTCGATGCCGATCCCCCCGACGGGGATCGGGTGGCAGAAGGGGATGAGCCGGGCCGTATCCTTCACGGCCAGCACCGCTGCCACGCGGGCCGTGGCAAGGACGTTTCCCTTCACCACGCTCCCCTCGCGTATTGCAGCGATCGTCTCGGGGCGGAGGCGAATCCTCCCCCGCGCCACCGCTTCGCGGGCAACCTCTCTCTTGTCCGTGATGTCCACCATCTGCGCACGATCGCTCTGTATATGACTGAACTCAACCATCGGGGATCACACTCCTGAACAGTTGCTCCGGTATGTGCTCCAGCATGTCGCTTGCGAGCATTCCGTCTCCCCGGGATGCCGATGCCGCCATTCCGGCCAGCCCGTTCACGTAGGCTGCGATGCATGCCGCTTCGAAGGGGGGCAGGCGGCAGAGGAGCGCCGCCGTGACGCCAGCCAGGACGTCGCCGGTTCCGGCGACCACCATGGCCGCCGTCCCCGTGCGATTGAAGCGCACCCGTGTGCTGTCCGCGATGACATCTACCGCCCCCTTGAGCAGAACCACGCCCGGGAGAGCGGAGTTCAGCACGGTGCGGGCACGCGAGCGGAGATCCTGCGGGGGCATCACACCCGTTATGCGCGCAAACTCCCCCGCATGCGGGGTATACACGGCGATGGGGGAGGAGGGAAGGGGAAGGCGGAGCGCATCCGCATCATAGACCGCCTTCCTGCAGTACGGTGCAATCTGCTGAACAACGGCATGGCTCTTATCGCCAAGCCCCGGCCCGATCACCGCGGAGTCCGCCCACTTCACCCACTGCAGGATCGGTTCGATGTGCTCCTCCATCAGGTGGTCTCCCGGAAGCGGCACGTGGATGAGGTCGGGGGAGGGGGGATGCACGGTGGAGACGATGCGAACGATGTCGGCGCCCGACCGCATGGCGGCTAGACCGGTCAGGACGGGCGCCCCCTGGTAGGGGCCTCCCCCGATCACGACGACCTTTCCCCCCGCCCCCTTGTGGGCATGGGCAGGGCGGGGGAGGACGAGGGCGAGATCCCCCGGGCCCGCGAAGCATTCCGCCTCGAGGGGGATGCCGATATCCACCACCTCGGATCCTTCCACCTTCGGGCGGTGGAACGCGATAACGCGGGAGGCGTTGATGCCGGGCGTCGGGACATCGGCGGAGACGATCGGCTTTCCGCTCCCGTTCGCCAGCTCCACGCAGGTCTGCACCGGTTCGCGCAGCGGCCCCCGCACGCCGATGCCGAGCAGCGCATCCAGGATCAGGTCCGCGGCGGAGAAGAGATGCTTCTGCGCCAGAACCTCCTCCCGGCACTGCACGGGAATGCAGGTGACGCCAGATCGCGCGAGCAGGCGGAGCTGGGTCTGCACCGTTTCGCTCGGTACGCCGGAGGCGTGATAGAGGACGTGCACATCGGCACTCCTCTGCAGATGCCGGGCGGCCGCCATGCCGTCGCCCCCGTTGTTCCCCTTTCCGCAGAGGACGAGAATCCGCGCCGGATTCTGCTCCCGTATTCTTTCCGCCAGAGCCCGCCCGGCCGTCTCCATCATCTGGAGCGATGAGAGGCCGAGCGAGATGGCATTCCGATCCACCACACGCATCCTCTCCGCAGAGATCAGCCCGCGCTCCTCGAATTCCCGGAGTTCTTTGAGATTTTCCACGGAGTCCGCTCCTGAAATAATTTTACTCCAGACCAGCTAGATAATGCTTGTGCAATCCGAAAGGCGGCGTGTTCCTCAACGCGGAACAGCCGTACCCCCTTCCCGATTGCACAACTGCTCCAAGGATGGCCGGAATCCCGCCCCCCGCGCGGCATACGCACTGCCATCTCCGTGCGCCGCCGCACTCCGTCAACGCCCATGCAGGGACTCGGGCCGTTCCGGAATCGCGAGCCGCCGTTTTCGTTCACCATACCCGTTCGG
This sequence comes from Methanomicrobiales archaeon, assembly GCA_030019205.1. NCBI lineage: Archaea > Methanobacteriati > Methanobacteriota > Methanomicrobia > Methanomicrobiales > Methanomicrobiales archaeon. The sequence goes on along the minus strand of JASEFH010000018.1, from coordinate 13,744 downwards.
GAGGAGGTCTTTCCTCCACGGATGCGCCCTCAAGCATAATACCGAAGAACTCCCAATAGCTATCCAGATGGGTCTCTCCGCGGACATTTCGAGAGCAGCGGATATCGCCTGCTCCAGAGACAGGGTGACCATCGTATCGCACATCGACGCGGACGGCATCACCGGCGAAGCGATCCTCGCCCAGGCACTGGTCCGAGAGGGCGTGGAGGTCCGCTCCCTGTTCGTGCGGCAGCTGGAGCCCCTGACGATGCGGACTGTCCCCCGGGACGATACGCTCAAGATTTTCACTGATCTCGGAGCCGGCCAGCAGAATCTGCTGCAGGAGCATGGCCTCGACTTCGAAGATGTGCTGATCCTGGACCACCACGTCTCCCAGCCCTGCGACACGCCGTATCGGCAGGTGAACGGCCTCACTTATGGCCATTCCAAACTCTCCGCAGCCGGTATCGCCTATCTCGTGGCCAAGGCCATCTCCTCCGCCAACGTCGATCTCGCAAAGCTGGCGGTCGTCGGCAACGTGGGCGACATGATGGCGCGTGAGGACTGCAGGCTTGTGGGTCCGGCTCGGGAGATGGTGAACGACGGCGTGGAGTGCGGCAGCATCCAGGTGCTCGGTAAGACCCTGAACTGCTACGGCATCTCCACGCGCCCCGTGCACATCGCCCTGGCGTACAACGACGATCCGTTCGTACCGGGCATCTCCAACAACCCCCAGGGCGCCCTGAACTTCCTGCAGAAACTCGGCGTCCGTCTGAAGAGCGACGGAGGACAGTGGATGGTCTGGGAGGAACTCTCGTTCGAGGACAAACGGACGATTACGAGCGCGCTGGTCCAGCAGCTGATCGCCCATGGCATCCCCCATTCCAGACTGTTTGCCGAGGCTTACATCTTCCCGACCGAGGTGAAGCGGACGCCGCTACGGAACGCCTCCGAGTTCGCTACCCTTCTCAATGCGTGCGGCCGCTGGGCAAAGCCCATGGTTGGCAGCACCATCTGCAAGGGAGATCGGGGAAAGGCGCTCCGCGACGCGGAGTACATGCTCACCCACCACCGCGCCATCATCCGGGACCTGCTCGAGTTCATCCTCGATCGGGGCGTGCACGAGCTCGAGCATATCCAGCACATCCATGTGGCGGACCGGTTTCCGGACACAATCATCGGGATCGGGGCCGGCATGGCACTGTCGCGCCTGAACTGGAAGAAGCCCATCCTGATCATGTGCCAGCTACCGGAGGATCCGGGCATCACCAAAGTCTCCATGCGGGCCACCGAATGGGCGGTGGCCCGTGGCGTCGATCTCCAGGCAGCTCTGATCGAGGCGTCCGCCGCATGCGCCGGTGCGGCGGGAGGCCACCGCATCGCAGCCGGCGCATTCATACCGAAGGATGCAGAGGAGGTGTTCGTTTCCCATGTCAACCGCATTATCGGAGAGCAGTATGCTCAAACGCGTGCGCACGATCGCTGACTACCAGTTCGGCCGGGACGCCGGGAGGGGGCTCTTCCCGGACGGGGTTGCATTCCAGCTCTCCAGCAGCGGACGGGTGCGGCAGATTCTCCTCGACGGGGTCCGCCTGGCCACACTCCGCGCCCATGACGGGCGCCTCACGCTCTCCATCGCCGGGGCGCTGCGGCTGCAGGAGTGCCTGGCGGCGCCCGCGTACCGCGTGGTGATCCGCGACGACGTGGCGGAGTTCATCCTGCGGGGCAAGAACGCCTTTGCCCGTCACGTGGTGGCGGCCGATCCCGGTATCCGTGCGGGGGACGAGGTGCTGGTGGTCCAGGATCCCGACCGCCTCCTCGGAACGGGTGCGGCGGTCCTCTCGGGTGCCGAGATGCTGGCATTTAATTACGGAGTAGCGGTAAAAGTACGGCAGGGGAGGGAATCAGGATGTTTCCAGGAAGAATAAACCCCAAGAAGATGAAGCAGATGATGAAGCAGATGGGCATGAATATGGAGGCGATCGAAGGTGTCCAGAAGATCATCATCGTCACGGACAAGGGCAACTACGTCTTTGACTCTGCGGATGTGGTCGCGATGACCATGCAGGGGATCACCACCTACCAGATCAGCGGCGAACCCCACTTCGAGGCCGCGGAAGTGGAGATACCCGAAGAGGACGTGAACCTGGTGAAGATGCAGACCGGAGCGGCGGAGGAGACCGTCAGAGCCACGCTCCGTGAGACGAAGGGCGATATCGCCGAGGCGATCCTGCGCCTCTCCCAGGCATGATCGAGAGTGGGGATCGCGTGCTGCTCCTGGCGGAGGGGCGGGACTACTATGTTCGGGCCGGAGAAGGAACGCTCCAGACCGACCTCGGAACCATCGACCTCTCCCGGCTGATCGGCAGAGAGCCCGGAAGCACGATCGCCAGCCACCGAGGTGTCCTGTTCACCCTTCGCGCGCCCCGGGCGACGGACTTTTTTGCCCATGCCTCCCGAAGCGGAGCGCCCATGCTTCCCCGCGATATCGGATACGTGATCGCCGCGACCGGCATGAACCGCAGAGATGCCGTCCTGGACGCCGGGACGGGAAGCGGCATTGCCGCCATCTACTTCGGCGGCATCGCCCGCTCCGTGGAGACCTACGAGCAGCGCACGGAGTTTGCAGCGATCGCAGAGGCGAACATCCGGGACGCGAAGCTGGAGAACGTACGGGTGGTTGCAGAAGACGTACTGACCGCCCGGGGGGAGTACGACGTCATCCACCTGGATCTGAGCGTCCGCCGCGAGCATATCGAGCATGCCTACCATCACCTCCGTCCGGGCGGTTACCTGGCATGTTACACGCCCTTCATCGAGCAGATGTCCCTCGTCCTGGACGTGTCAGCGGGGCTGTTCCCCGAAGTCCACGCTCACGAGTGCATCGACCGTGAAATGACCCGAACGGCCAGGGGCACCCGCCCCTCGACCCGCGTGGGGCACTCGGGGTATATCACGATAGCGCGGAGGTGAACCTGAACCGTATTGTTGAAATAAGGCAAAACATGCAACCTTACCGTAAATATCGTTTTTATCACTTTTACCGATATATGGAAAATTATTGATAGCCAATAGCCGGTGGCTCGCGGCGTTCTGCACCCTCATGTGCATGAATGCGTAATAAATGTCGGTCCTGAATCGGATTGACGGAATTCAGAACTGAATCGGAGAGGGCATTCGAGTGAATAGAATCCGACTTTCTTATCGTGGTACAGATAGGAGTCATCGCACTCATCAATGCGGGCGCCGTGAACCGTATCCAGATCGAGTGTGTCGGGGACCGTCTGAACCCCGCCGCCTTACAGGACGAGTATGAACCCATCCTGGAAGGCATTATCGTGTTCGGTGTGTGGGCGGATGAAATGGGGGAGGTCGGCACAACTGGTGTCTTCGACGATCTGGTGATCTCTCCACCCGGGGCAGGAGATAACGACAATCCCGTGGATAGTTGAGAACAGAGGGCGATCGATCACTCTGTTCCAGGATAATTTCAGCAGGTGGGTTCTCCCTGGCTGGAAACCTACAGCATACCGAACAGGAGCGTCGCATACGAAAATGGCCTGGTGATCTTGACCGATGCGTCCGGGGAATACGGAACCGTGTACCTCCTGAACCAGACCTACGATGATTTCCTATTGGACATCGATACCGAGATGCCCCGGGGTGATCCTAACAGCACTGTCATAATCGCATGCCGGATCGATGAATCCTTTAACCGTTATGAGTTCGGCATCCTTGACCGCTTCTACGCGAAAATAAAAAATCGAACGATTCGGGCATGAAGCCGCTGGATTTTGATATCTCCGGGCGGATAACCTTGAGACCGGCGGAAAGGAATCATCTCACCATCGAATGCGTGGGAAACCAGCTGAGCGTATCGATAAACGAAATTACCCCGCTAGTGTGGCGTATGAAGAGATTGTGAGCGGCAGGACTGCCCCAGTATTCCATGCTCCCAAAGACGCCACCACCGATACGGCTGTCGCTTTCGACAATCTCCCCATAGCACCGCCGGACGCCCCTGCCGTGAATGCGAAACCGGCAATGCCGACACCGACAGATACACCGTTCCAGTGGCGTCGATGAGCGCCCTGTCCGGAGAAGACGTCAAGAGAAGGGAGTCGTACTTGCCAGTATGTGAGGCATGAGAGGCAGTCGCCGGGAGGACAGAGCACCTTTTTTCCGGTAATCGAGACGTGCACGCGGAACGACCCAGACGGAAAGCAAAGGGACGCCTGCCCGAAACCCGATCTGCACGACCCTGTATGCGGCGCTCTAACCTGTCATGCGAGCCGTCAGGCGATAAACCTGCAGGGGATGACATGGACAACAGGCAGTGTTCAAGTCTGTTGCAGGGATCTCTCTCGAGTAAGAGATTAAGACAAAACCCTTCCCGTTTCGATTCGGAATGGCGGATGCTCACTCTCGGAAGCGGGAGCAAAATCAGATAGGACGGTGAAAGATTGCAGCATCCGTCCTTTCTTATTGCAGTGCGATGACGCAGTGAACCAGCATGCCCTCCGTCGAAGCATCGCCTGCAGCGGCGTTGACGTGCAGCAGCGAGTCCACGAAAACGCCGGTATAGATCCCTGCGAAACTGGTGCTGTTGGGTATGGTCCAGCAGGAAAACTTCTTGCCGGGGAGGAACAGATCCCCGGGGTCGAACTCGTCGGACACCGCCTTCTCGCTGCCGTCCGCCGGACCCCGCTTCAGCAGGCGATGGGAAGACCGCCCGTTGGCGCGGATGGTCGTCCTGAACGGATTGCATTCGGCATCCACATGCCAGATCCAGATCGAGGGCGGAATTTCACGTCCGGATCATCGTCGTTTCCCGAAGGTCTTCTGAACTGGATCAGGAAGAACCCGTCAGGCGAACCCAGCAGGTGACCGGTCTCATGGGCCATCGTTCGTATCCATTCTACCGGAAGATCAGATGGCGATGGTGTGCGCGTTACGAGGGTGCCCTGCGTATCTTCCCGTCGACGGGGACTCTATGGTCATTCTTATAAGCGATTCCTTTTCCCGGAAATCGGGGGAGATACTATCCCCCGGGAAGCGCCCATACCAGCAGCACGCCGTCAATGGCACCCTCCTTGTCGCTGTCGAACTGACCGAAATCCACCGATCCGTCGTGGGCATCGATTACTTCCTCCAGGAGCGCATCATCGTGGCGATTCGGCTCCCCTCGTGCGCAGTCCGATGCGTTGTACCGGCCACGATACCACCCGGAGACGGTACCGGATCAATCGAGCCGGCCATCGGGTCGATCGGTGGTGGTAGTTCCCGAGGCTCACGTAGGGATGCGCCTCCCCCATTCCTTCTGCTCCGACCAGTGCCGCCTCATACCTGTCGACGGCCTCGCCGTCATGAAAATGTGGGGATCCAATCACGGAAAAATCCGGAAATTCGATGCCGAAAACTGCAAGTTTCCCATCCCCTTTCGATGGCATCTCATCCGGCATGGGTGCGCCTATCCGCGGCGTTCCGTTCCCGGCTCCACGTTTCACAGTCCCGGTTCTGGCACCCGCTGCCGGGATGGACAAGCCCGAGGCAATGGCGGAGACGAGCAGGATCGGGATCAACCCCTGCCATGGTGTAGATCGTGCGTTTTTGCCATCCCGGGCTCCTGCATGCTGGCAGCGCGGGTTTGGCCATGGTCCGCATAGATACTCTCCCCCTCCCGGTTGCCGTTACACCCGGCCGGAATTTGCAGGACCTGACAGACGCCCTCCCATCGATTCCGCATACCGGAAAGCGTCATTGGATGATTCCCATGAAAGAGCCGATTATCTCTTGCGTGCTTACCCGAGAGAAAAGGATTGCACACCCCGCCGCCACTGCCATGGTGATCGGCAGGGGCTCTTCGGAGCAGAAGAACATTGCGGAAGGATGGAAGCCCCATCCATTCGGAGAAGGTCTCCTCCCGCATATCACAATCGCATTCTGCGACTGTTCAAAGGGGAATCAGTTTCACGGCGGTCCCATATGCGAGCAGCTCCGCCGCCGTCGCCATTGTCTGGGATGTGGTGAACCGCACGTTCACGATGGCATCCGCGCCCATGCCCTTTGCGGCGTTGATCATGCGGTTCACGGCCTCGGTGCGCGCCTCTGCCAGCATATCCGTGTACTCCTGGAGCTCGCCTCCCACGATGCTCTTCAAGCCCGCCGTGATGTCCTTTCCCAGGTGTTTCGAACGGACGGTATTCCCGTAGACGATCCCCAGGATCTCCAGCCGGAATCCCGGAACGGTTTCGGTCGTTGTAACGATCATGGCTCACTCCCGTATCTCTTCCAGGGTCTCTTCCCTTCTCCGAAAGGCGATAAGCGCAAGCCCGATCAGGATGAGGGGTACCGCATAGACGAGGAGATAGGGAAATCCTATGGGCGCAAGCACGAGCCCGATTACCAGCAGAATGATGCCCCACTTCACCTGGCTTCGCATACCGTACAACAATCGGAGGGGGAGGGTAATAGGTTTTGCCAACGCGAATCTGCAATTTCATTTTGGGCTTTCGCCTATTACGAGGTCCTGTTCGGTCCTATACCGAACATCCATCCGGTTCCGGATACACTCCTGCCTCACCCGCCCTTTCCCTCCGGGACCTCCCGCACCGAGGGAGTGCCCCCCTTCTGCTGCCTCCTTCCTCCCGCGTACATGGGACCTCGGGGGCACAGGCGCTGTCTCCTCCCTGCAGGTACGATGATGGCCTGATAACTCCGGGGTAGATGCACGGACTCGACTCATGGCTGACGGTGGGGGAGCAGCCGCGTCCGATAGCGATGCATCGGGGGATATCCTGCCCTCTCCATGATAGGTTGCGCCTCCCGCGATCAGGTTTGTCGCCGTTTCCGCCGGGAGAAGGGGGTGAGACCCCCTCCTGCTTGGGAGCGAAGGGGCGGTATTTCACCGTTCCCCCCATCTCCGCGTGCGATGAATCTGATCCGAATCGAAGCCAGACGGTTCGATCCCTCCCTGTAGAAAGGGCCGAATCGTGACGAGTGCGGCCAGGAACCGGGTCTTCCTTCTTGGGTGGGCTGCCGGACCGGGTCCGTCTCCCCTTCCCGGAGTTATCACCGATCACCAGATGTCACACTTGATTAGGGGGTGAGGTCAAATCGGTACGGGAATACCTCCGGGATCTGCCTGCAGCCCTTCCTCTGCGATCCGGGGGAAGGCATCAGACCGTCCTGGGGGCTCCAAGGAGAACCGCACGCCCGTATGAACCACATCATCTCGATAAAGGAGTTGTCCCGCGATAAGATCGATGCCCTCCTCGATCGGGCGCGGGACATCGATGCTTGCCTCTACGACAGGCATGCCCTCGAAGGACGGATCCTGGCTCTCCTCTTCTTCGAGCCCAGCACCCGCACGCGGATGTCGTTCGAGTCCGCAATGGCGCGCCTGGGGGGGACGAGCATCGTCGTGGACAGTATCGAGGGGAGTTCCATTGCCAAAGGGGAGACGCTGGCGGACACTATCCGCGTCGTCAGCGGCTATGCGGACGCGATCGTGCTCCGCCATCCGAAGGAGGGAGCGGCACGGCTGGCCAGCGAGTTCGCGACCGTCCCCATCATCAATGCCGGCGACGGAGCCGGGCAGCACCCCTCACAGACGCTCCTCGATCTCTACACCATACGCCAGTCGATGCCCCTCGACAACATCAACGTGGGCCTGCTCGGAGATCTCCGCTACGGGCGTACGACGCATTCCCTGGCCTACGCGCTCTCCCTCTACCGCGTAACCCTCCACGCGATCGCCCCGGAGGGGCTGGAACTGCCGCCGTCCATCCTCCAGGAGCTGCGCGAACATGGCGTGGAGGTGCACCAGCACGCAAGAGTGGATGCCGTCCTGCCGGAACTGGATGTCCTTTACGTAACACGCATCCAGCGCGAGCGCTTCCCGGACACCGCCTCGTACCTCGCCGTGGCGCACAGCTACCGCATCACCCCCGAACTTCTTGGCAATGTCCGCAGCAACCTGATCGTGCTGCACCCCCTGCCGCGCGCATCGGAGATCGATCCCCGGGTAGATACGCTCGGCTACGCAAAATACTTCGAACAGTCCCGCAACGGAGTACCGGTGCGCATGGCCATTCTGCAGGAGGTGATGTCGTGAAGGAGGCACCGGAACGGGGGCTGGTGATCAGCAAGATCCGCGATGGGACGGTGATCGACCATATCACGGCGGGCGAAGCGATCAACGTGCTCCGCATTCTGGGGATCACCGGCTCGACCACCGAGTGCCTCTCCATCGCGACCAACGTGGCGAGCCGGCACGGGAAGAAGGACATCGTCAAGATCGAGAACCGGGAGCTCCGAAAAGAGGAGGTGGACAGGATCGCCCTCATCGCACCCAATGCGACGATCAACATTATCCGCAACTACGAGGTGTTCGAGAAGAAGGGCGTCCATATCCCCGAGGTTCTGATAGGGGTGGTGCGGTGCCCGAACCCGGAGTGCATCTCGAACACCCGCGAGCCGATCGAGAGCAAATTCGATGTTCTTGAGGACCGGGTCCTCCGATGCAAGTACTGTGACTGGAGGATTCCCCGCCTGTCGCGGGACATAACCGGATACATCATCTGAGCCTTCCGCGCTCGTCGATCTCGCCGCGATAGATACGGGTGCTGGATATCCAGCGCCCATCCTCGGCGAGCACGCAGGCAACTTGATGAATATCAACCTTTTTTAGCCCCCGCTCCTGCCGGAGGCGATTGATCTCCGCCCCGGCCCCGGCCGTACCCTCGCTCACGACCAGCGCATCGAAATCGTCGGAGATGGCCGGGCCATACCGGTCATCCAGCGGCTGGATCGACCACTTCGCCGAAAAACCGCCGGATTCGATGCACTTCACGAGGTTCTCCCTTCTCTCCGGATACGGACGCACCGGGTGGCTCTTCTGGCTGGCGAAGCGGTCCGTCGTGAGACCGATTGTGACCTGCCCCTCCGGTCCGGCCAGCTGGAATGCCCGCTTCAGGAGTTTCCTGTGCCCGTCGTGGATCGGATCGAAGGTTCCCCCCAGCATCACTCTCATTTCAGAACGATTCAACCCCTAGAGTATTATCATTAATGCTCGGAAATGACGCGCATGCCCTGGCAGCTCGAACGCCGCTGCGGAAAGACCGGGCCGTTCACCGCGGATGGCAACGGAAGCGGCCCGTTATACGGAGTAAGGGTCCACGACCCGTTCCGAGGGGGGGACGCATGGAGCGCACTGTCACCGTCACACAGGGAGAGGGTCAGGGCGGATCGCATCGGGAGCTGGGACTTTCCGCGTGCATCCCACCTTCTGCTTCAGAGCATGAGTATCCTGCCGCAGTAACCTAAAATTTGAAATGAACTGCGCACTGCGTTGGAACGTGGCATGGGTGAGCAGGGGGAAGGCGTTCGGGACGCTGTGGATCTCGTCCCGGGGGGCAGGGGATGGTATGGCGATCCGTCATAGGACGGGCAGTGCAAGGGACGCGTGTCATCGGCGATTTCTACTCCCTTCCGCGATATGCGCCGTCAGCGAGTTCGGGGGCGGATGCCTGAATGAAGAGGGTCTGGATCCGCTGCGTGATGCGGCACAATCGCGCCCTGCGAACAGATGCACATAATGTAAATTTAACATGAGAATATTGTTAATCACAATTATTATCCCTGCGTGGCACAGACACTCAGAGAGATGTCCGTGGAAGACTGCAACCTGCCCGCGCCGGAAGAGGAGGTTACGCGGGAGGTGGGATTCACGCTGATCCAGTCCGACCGGTTCAGGAGGATCGAGCGAGACTGCGCGTACAAAGGTTTTTCGAGACTATTCGAGGAGAAGATGAAGGTGATGGTCGCCAAAGTCTCTCCGGACCGCTGGAGGGACGAGGGACTCCGAGGGGAGGGTGAAGAGGGGCTCACCGAAGGAATCCCCATCGAGGAGTTCGAGATCCTTGAATGAGAGGGCGGATGCGGACGCTCCGAACATCGATGGGACTGTATTTACGGCCGGTAAACCGATTATTCATGTTCCGCCCGCAAGAAGAGGCGCAACCCCCAATACTACCCCCTAATTTTTCGTAGGTTCCTGGCGCTCTCACCCCTGCATTCCGATGGCCCCGCCGGGATGTGTCCACCGAAGGGTGATTTAAATATTCGGGCACGGCATAGGGGAGGATGTATGTTTGCATATGCAGATATTGTCCCGACGATTGCCAGAATGATGGCGCTCTCGGCGGAGACCGCACCCAAAGCGCGGGGCGCCGATGCCCTGCGGATTCGTGTCGTCGACAGCGACTCGCTGATAGCGCTCGCAAACGAGATGCGACGGCACGGCGAAGCGCGAAACCTCCCCCACTTCATCCGGGATTCCGACAACGTCCGCGTGAGCGATGCCGTCCTTCTGATCGGTCTCGAGTACCACACCACGGCAGGTCTGGACTGCGGGGCCTGCGGCTTTCCCACCTGCGAGGAGATGCTGCAGCACCAGACCAGCGTTCACGCGCCGGGCATGCCGTTCCAGGGGCCCAGCTGTGCGGTGCGAGTGACGGACCTGGGCATCGCGCTGGGATCCGCTGTAAAGACCGCATCGCTCCACAATCTCGACAACCGCATCATGTACACGGCAGGTGTGGCCGCATTGCGGCTCGGATGGCTGGAAGGCTGCAGCATGGGCTATGGAATTCCGCTTTCGGCTGGACCGAAAAACATATTCTTCGATCGAGGATAAGATCTCCTGACAATTTATGCCGACGATGAAGATTCGGGGCGGGGATCTCGATCTGGTGGAGTATGAGTTCAGTTCTTTCTCTCCAGGCGAAAATATCAACACGATCGGCCTGGAGAAGGCGTATCCGCTGAAACCGGTCGAAGGAAAGGTTCGGGTGCGGGCGCCCGCACGAATCCACCTGACCGTGCTCGACATGAACCGCTTTGCACCCGGGCGGCCCGGCGGAGGGGGCGTCGGATTCGCTGTCCAGCTCTACTGCACTGCCGAGGCGCAGTGTATCCCTGAAGGGCTGGAGATCGATTACGAGCGGGAGCCCATCATCCGCCACTTCACGGAGGTCTTCAAAAAGACCACGGGATACAGGGGGGGATTCCGTGTGTATGCCCGCGATCACGAGCACAAGCACGTGGGTCTCGGATCCACCAGCACGATCCTGGTCGCGGTCGCCAATGCGCTGAACGCTGCAGTGGGGTCTCCGCTCACGCAGGATCAGCTGCGGCTTCTGGTGGGGAACAACTTCGTCGAGGAGACGGTAGACGGGCAGATCGCCTTCGGGTTCGAGACCGGGGTCGGTCCGGTGGTCAGCACCCACGGGGGGATGGGAATCACGGGCGACGAGCTCACACGCATCTACCATCACCCGTTCGGCCAGGACAAATCCGTCTTCATCGTCATCCCCCCTTCCGACATCTCATCGGCCGGGGAGCGTGAGTTCGACCTCCTGATGAACCGGGCCCGAAATCTCGACTACCGCGATCGAGAGCTGAAGGCCTACATGATCATGATGGACCTCATTCCGGCCCTTGAGAGCGGGAACCTCGAGAAGATGGGGGAGGTGATCTGGGAGATCGAATTCCGGGGCTCGAAGCGCGCGGAGGTGGAGCACCACGGGTTCCGCATCTACCACTACATGAACCAGCTTCGGGATGCAGGTTTCGAGTTCGTGGGCATGAGCTCGGTCGGGCCTGCCATCGCTGTCATCACCGCACGCGACCGGGATGCCGTTCGGCGGATTCTGGATGAGCTCGGGCTGTCAATCGCCGTCGCCACCGGGATAGACAACGAGGGGCTTCGGATCGAGCACCTCCCCTGCTGATACTTCTTTTCCACAACTCCGCTCATCCCGAACACCTCTTTTCGCGTCCTGTCTTCGATCCGCCCCGAACTCAGAACACGACGAAGACGCAGGGGTTCAGGATCACGGGCAGGCTTTCTGAAGATGCCCCCATCGATGGACGTGACGCATGGACCCCAGGTGGGCACCACCTGCTGAAGGCTCTCCCGAGAGCCAGAACCGCATTCCGGTCCATGGCAGAGGGTGAACCATTATAAGGTAGGGCGTGCATAGGTCCCGCGACAGGAACGTCCAGCCTGTTTGCAGAAGTGCACGGTGATGCGCTCGCCGTGCGACGGCATGCAGCGATGCGGGATTCATCCCGCCCATCAGAGTAAGGAGGAAAGAAATGCCTGAATTCACAAATCCCTTCATCGGAACGGTTCCGGATCGAAAGCTCACGCTTCAGGAGTTGATCCGGGCAATTCGACTGGATCTGGCTGCCGAGCACGAGGCAACCCACATTTACATGGCCCATGCCGAGGCGACGGACCATCCCCTTGCCAAACGCGTGCTCGAGGATATCGCGGACGAAGAACGTGTGCATGCCGGGGAGTTCGCCCGACTGCTCCAGATCCTCACCGGCGACGAGGATGCCCTGCTGGCGCAGGGCGCCGCCGAGGTGGACGAGATGGCAATCGAGGCAGGACGTGAGGAAGTGTCACCGTCCGAAGCTCCCGGGACGACGATCGGATCCTTGAAGGAGTCGAAGTAGGAGGAGAGGCATGAACCGATACCTATCACGGGGGGATGCCCCCATTGACGGAGCGACGTGGAATATCCTGGATGCCACGATGGTGGAGGCAGCAAAGAGCATTCTTTCGGGACGGAGGCTGCTGCACCTGGAGGGTCCTTTCGGTCTGGGACTGAAAGCGATCCCGATGACGGACCGGAGGGACCAGGAAGGTCTCATTGTGAGTTCCTTCGTTCCTCTCCCGGAGATCCATGCCACGTTCGCCCTGGGCAAACGGGATCTCGCCGCCTACGAACGGGATAGGCTGCTCCTGGATACCGCTCCGGTCGTGCAGGCTGCACTGGACGTGGCACGGAGAGAGGATAACCTGATATTCCACGGGGGAGGAGGGGTGACCGGACTGCTGAACACGCAGGGTTCCAGTTCCATCCAGCTCTCCCGCTGGGATACGGTCGGGGATGCCGTGGATGATATCATCCGGGGCGTGACCCGTCTCGACGAATCCGGTTTCCACGGCCCCTATGCTCTTGCACTCGCACCATCCCGTTTCAACCTGCTTTACCGACGCTACGAACAGGGCCAGATGACGGAACTGGAGCACGCGCGCACCATCGTAACCGAAGGTATCATCAAAGCACCTGTGCTTTCGGACGGTGGCGTGCTGATCGCCTCCGGTCGGCAGTATGCCACGATCGTGATCGGCCAGGATATGGCCGTCGGCTTCATCGGGCCGGCAGGAGAGAACCTGGAGTTCTCCGTATCAGAGAGCCTGGCGCCCCTGGTACTTCAGCCGAAGGCGATCTGCGTGCTGGAGGGCTGATCCCCTCTCCCGTTTGTATCCCCCGGTATGCCTGCTGTTCGGAGGCAGAGTGCATGCACGAAGGCAGGGCTTTTCACGGGACCGGTCGTCCGAGCCCAGCCCCAGCATTACACAGCACGGGACCGCTGCCCCGGACCATCGGACGAGCAAGCGGGCAAGCTGACGTGTGCTGCCGCACGGTTGAGTCGTTCCCCGCGGTGCACCCATCCCGCCCTCTTTTAAACCTTTCTTAAAATGATGATTGGTTGGAAAATCCCACAATCATTTTCCAACGCAGCAAGACCATCCCGTGATCAAGCTCTCGAACCCGGATAACTCCAGCTTCATCAAGCAATGGCTCAAGGGAAAACCTATCCGGGCGATCGCAGCGTATTTCCCGGTGGCGCGGCAGCGGGTCAACCAGCTCATTCACCGGTTCCTGGAGACCGAGACCATTCC
>JASEFH010000017.1 GCA_030019205.1 Methanomicrobiales archaeon | reverse complement strand
GTATCAGGCGATCTTCCTCGACCTGCTGCAGTCCGGCTATGACATCCAGCGACTCGACCTGGTCCATTGCATCACCGATACCAAATCGATTCCCGCCAAAAAAGGGGAAACATCGGCTTTGACGGTTACAAAAAGGTGAAAGGAAACAAACTGAGCGTTCTGGTCGATGAGCAGGGTCTCCCGCTGGCCTGCAGGGTCGCCCCGGCGAACATCCATGATTCTCGCCTGTTTGAACCAACGGTTGCAGCATTCACGATTCCCGGAACCACGGAGAAACCGGCCGTCATCTCCGCCGATGCCGCCTATGATTCCCAGGAGATCCGACAGTACACTCGGAAACGAGGCATAAAAAGCAATATCCCGATCAATCCCAGAAACCGGAAATATCCCAAGCGGGGAAGACCGGTTCGGTTTGATAAGAATCTCTACAAGAAACGGGGTGCGGTTGAACGGTTCTTCAGTTGGATCGAGGCCTTTAAGAAGCTAGTCCCCAGATACGAACGCTATGAACACTCATTCCTGGGGCTCATATACCTGGCCTGTGCCCTAATGATCTGGAGGGTTTTGGGATGACCTCCTAAGCTACCCATGCCCCAATTTGGATAATTGATTCCTAGACTTTCCCCATATTGTCTAGGATTATCTGCAAATTTGAGGATAACCAAATGCCAAGGAGTATATCTATCAACAAGATTCAGGAAAACCAATTGTAAATTTTCATCAATTGTTGGCCTTAATGCTGAATTAACAACCATGTTGCGAAAAGCGTCGAGTTTTTCCTGTTGGTGTGTTCTCATTGCTGCTTGAGTTGCATAGAGGAGTATACTGATAAATTGTTCATTTTGGGCGAGATTTTCAATTTTGAAGCCTTCAACCTTATTTTCCAGTAATTTTAATCGCGAGTGAATTTCCACCAACCAGGCTTCGCGTCTTTTCTCTATTGGCGGAGCAATAACCATGGAGAAAAATTCTGCCAATGATCCTCCTAGTACAGGGGCAAGTGATAGTCCAGCCTTGAAACCTGCGTGAGCATAATCTCCAGCACTATATTCTAAATCCTTTTCAATATCCTTTGTGCTGTAGCTGGCAAAGATCAGGAAATTAGACGCTTGCGAAGACTTCATCCCTTGAGCGAATAGTTCTTTTTTTGATGGATAGTTCATCGAATCATCACCTTGCCAATAGTCATGACAGCGTCGCGACAATTTTGTACGTATCCGTGTGAGCAGATACAGGAAGGGTCAATAGCTCGCTTGAAGAAGCCATAATAGCTTACGTATTCTCCATAGTATTGGTGACTGCGATGTACCGTGATGAAAAGATCTGTTAAGATATCAAATAAGCTCAATTTCGCGCATTTATGCAAATTAAAGCCGATTAAAAATGATTTAATCATTCGAACAACCATCATGTTAAGACCCCTGTTAAGAACTCCGTAATCGGTATTTTCTTTGGGAGGACCTGCCCTCGGGGATGAGGAACCCGTCCGGACCAGACCACTTTCTCAAATATCGGGATACTTCCACCTGAGCTGAAGGGGAATCGCCAAGCCCGAATAACTGGCGGCACTCTCTATTCGTTATGCTCCCGTGATCTTGCACAAATTCCCGGACCAGTTCCATGTATCGGGTGGGATCGATCCCTTTTGTAGAGGAATACGCAACCTTCCCGATCAAATCCTTGGCCACGGACTTGGTGAGGTAATACGTCGCCATGCGAACGTGACCTTTCCGCTCAAGAAGGCCCCTCTTGGGATGGCTCATGCGATCCAGCACACTGATGGCCTCCTCACGATCCAGCTGGAGCAACGCCGCCGCATCGGAAGATGTGATAAAACGATGACGCTTCAGGTAGGTGAGGACCATGAGACCATCCATCCCGATATCCTTCCCTTTCGCATGCCAGCTGGCTACGAGCCGTGCCATTGCTTGATCAAACGTTCCATCGAATATCCGGAGCGTAACACAGGACTCATCTGCTTCATATTGGGGCATTCTCTTCCCGTATTCGAGCATGGGAATGAAGATCTTCCGGCGTCCAGTGCCAGCAGATTCGACCAGTCTGAGTTTGAGAAAAGCGTTCGCCAGTGTCCGGTTCCGAGCCACAGCCTCATGACGAAGAATATTCTGGAGGTTAATTCCGCCGATGAATCCACCCGGACTCGTTACTGCAAGTTCATATGGTGAATGCCGGATGAGCACTTCACCCGGGTTGGTATAATCCCGGTGCGTCACCGCATTCAGTACTGCTTCTCTCACTACCTCGAGGGGATACGCCGGGATCCGAAGCCTGAAAAGGCCCATGGGAATCTCTTCCTCCGGATTGGCTGGACTCGAAAATATCCCCTCCAGTTTCTCAATGATCTGGAGGAGACTCATCCTCCACAGATCATTTCTCGCGACATTGGTTTCGGAGACCTGGTGGACGTAATGCACCTGGTTCTGTGGACAATGGGTTTCTATAATGTCCGGGTTGCCAAAAAGGATTAAACCCGTATTTGTAACGGCATCGTCGCGAATCGCTTCAAGACCCTGCAGAAATGCATAATCAGGCATTTTAAGAAGCTCGGACTCGGGATTGCGACTTCGCAGGAAGGAACGTGCTCTTGCAACCTCAAGGGGATCGAGATCATCTATTGAGACATTGTGAGCTGGCTGACCGCTCCAGTCAACAGCACCCGTTGAGACACGGTAGGATACGAATTCCGCAGGGTCCATCGGCATACAGTTCTTACCAACCCTCCGCTTGAAAATTCCCAGAGCCGTGCCATAGGGTGGGGAATCCCCTTTTGGCACGCGTACCACTAAAAGATGTCCGGTGCCCTCGGGAACGGCAAGTTCCTCCACATCTGCAAGAATATGTGGCCGAGTACTATCAAAGATCCCTCTGCGCCATACATCGATATCATAGCCCTGTGCACCGTGAATCGCACGAGAGCGTCCTGTTATCCTATCGGACACACCAAAGACGACAACTCCACCGGTCGTATTGGCAAAACAAACAGCGTATTCAACCGCGATTCTCAAGTCATTTTTCGCATCGGTCCAGGGTTTGAAATCGAGGTTCTGGGTTTCAAGATTATCGGCAGATGTATTTTCAAGCTGGTTTAAAAGGGCGATTATTTCACTATTTGTGGGAATACTCATAGAATGTGCTCCCTTATTCTTAAATCTCAAACCCGAGCCCCTTCAGGTTCTCCCGGATCACCGCTTCCAGCCGCTCGGACTCTGCGAACTGCTCCTTCAATTTCGCAGTGAGCCGCTGCATCTTCTCATCGAACGGCTCGCCATCGTCCTCCACTACTTCCGCACCCACATACCTCCCCGGCGTGAGCACATACCCGTTCTGCCGCACCTCCTCGATGGTCGCGCTCTTGCAGAAACCCGGCACGTCTTCGTACGTCGCCGCCCCGGCATCGCCCCGCCAGGCATGGTAGGTCCCGGCGATGCGGGCGATATCCTCCTCGGAGAGGTCCCGATGCACCCGGTCGATCATATGGCCCAGCTTGCGGGCATCGATGAAGAGGATCTTCCCCCGTCGATCGCGGAAGCGGTGGTTCTTCTTGTCGCGGGCCAGGAACCAGAGACAGACGGGGATCTGCGTCGAGTAGAAGAGCTGCCCTGGCATCGCCACCATGCAGTCCACCAGGTCCGCCTCGATGATGTTCTGGCGGATCTCCCCCTCGCCGGACTGGTTCGAGGACATCGAACCGTTCGCGAGCACGAACCCGGCAAGACCGGTCGGGGCCAGGTGGTGGATAAAGTGCTGCACCCAGGCGAAGTTGGCGTTGCCCACCGGCGGGACTCCGTACTTCCAGCGGGCATCTTCCCGGAGCCGCTCACCACCCCAGTCGCTCATGTTGAACGGCGGGTTGGCGAGGATGTAGTCGGCCTTTAGGTCCGGGTGGAGATCGCGGTGGAAGCTGTCCGCGTGCTCCTTCCCGAGATCGGCGTCGATGCCCCGGATGGCCAGGTTCATCTTTGCCAGCCGCCAGGTCGTCGGGTTGGACTCCTGCCCGTAGATGCTGATATCCCCGATCCGTCCGCCGTGGGCCTCGACGAACTTCTCGCTCTGGACGAACATGCCCCCCGAGCCGCAGCAGGGGTCGAAGACCCGCCCCCTGTACGGCGCGAGCATCTCCACCAGCACCCGCACCACGCAGCGGGGCGTGTAGAACTGGCCGCCCTTCTTCCCCTCGGCACTCGCGAACTGGGAGAGGAAGTACTCGTACACTCTCCCGAGGATGTCCTTTGAACGGTTCTCCTTGTCTCCGAGACCGATGGTCCCGATGAGATCGATCAGCTCGCCGAGGCGCTGTTTGTCCAAGGCGGGGCGGGCGTAGTCCTTCGGGAGCACACCCTTGAGCGATACATTGTCCCGCTCGATCGCGACCATCGCCTCGTCAAGGATCTTTCCAATGGTGGGCTGCTTCGCATTCGCCTGCAGGTAGGACCAGCGGGCCTCCTTCGGGACCCAGAAGACGTTCTCCGCCCGGTACTCGTCCGGATCCTCGAGGGCGCGGTAGCGGGCCTGGGGCTCGCGGATGTACCAGAGGCTCTTCGGATCGCCCAGCTCCGTCTCGAGCCGGGTGTGGCGCTCGTCGAACGCATCGGAGATGTACTTCAGGAAGATGAGGCCGAGGACCACGTGCTTGTACTCGGCCGCATCCATGTTGTTGCGCATCTTGTCAGCAGCGGCCCAGAGCGTTGCCTCAAACCCGAGATTGGCCCCGTTTCCGGATCTTTTGCTCTGGTTCCTTGCGGTCCTGCTCCCCCGTGCCATCGCCTTCTCCTGATAAATGCAATAGTTACTGTATGCAAGTATCGAAAATCGGAAAAGAATAATGTTGCGATTTAGGCTAATGGCGATAGAATGTCAGAGTCATGGATGCTGGAGGGCATAGCAGACTGGCAAACAATAGTTGCGACAGTGTCGCACCTATTCCACTCGAATACGTCCAATATCCGATGCAACTGGATAACAAAATTGTTCCACATGGAACAATATCTATCCAATAAGAGAGGGGCTGCCATTCTTGGTCCGTCAGAATTTTTCATCGCGTAGTTAATGCACTTTGGCAGTCCTATCACGTATTAGGGGCAAGTTAGTGTGAGAGTTGCCGCTTATTCCGTTGCGCACGTCCATTCCCTCCGCTCGACCAAAGTACTCAGTCCAAAGACTATCATTTTGCGAACGATGCCCCTGTTGAAGGAACATCTCTTTTCAAGCATTGTTATGCCTCCATTTGTTCACTTGAAAATTTTTACTTCCCCATGTTAATCACTTTGATTGCGTGGTGCAGGGAGCGGCGGAACGCTGCGGGGGATTCGGGGTATGGGACAGGCACCATAGGGATGGAAAGGTGATAGTGCTGGTGATGCTGTCGTGCGGTGAGTGAAAAGCTGGAATGACTGCCGTTTCAGCGCCCGGTGTGCGATATTGGGGGGTTTTCAGTCGCGATGCCCATGACCACACGGAGAAATTTCGTTGGATCATTCTATTAGAGTGGAGGAGTGAATGAGACGAAACTGTATTTGTAGAACTGAAAAGCTGAGAATTTGGCTTAGATTTTACATTCAGTCAATAATATTCCTTTCTCAATTGTGTAGAGACACATTTGACAATGTATTGGCCGAGAATACAGCACTCAAATACAATCACGATACCGAATACTGCATGATTGTACCCTAGTCCAAATAACCGCTGATACATGCGGCGTATTTCCCGGATTCCGTTATGGATATGAAGACGGTCCGTCCGACCTTTTCCCGCGCGATCCACCCGTTCTTTTCGAGCTTCGCCAGGATGGTCCTGTCCAGCTTCATGAGCTGGCGACTCTGCTCCGCTCTTTTGTTGCCATCCCGGATCTCATCGAACAGCTCCTCGAACCCCTCAACCTTCTCTTTCTTCAGGACACTCAGAATATCTCTCATCTTCAACCGCCTTCTCTCGCTGCACAGGTGCAGGAGGATCTGTCTGCCGATGGGATCCGGCATGACGAACTGGAAGTTCACCAGCTTCTGGATATCATCATCTGGAGAGCAGATTCTCAAGCCGTGATCTCTGCGGAGGACCTCGTCGACAGGGTAATCCTCGGCAGGGACATAATACACCGTGACATCGTGGGCCATTCCAACAAGGGTGGAAGCGACAGAAGTGAGCCTTCCGCTAGCAGACATGTTCACAAAAATTCGATTGTTGTTGGCCTTCTCCCGAAGGATGATCTTCGAGATCTCTTTCATCACGTCGAGCAGATCGAAGAGATCCACATGGACGCACTGTACCTGAATCTCCATATCTTCCAGAATCCTTTTCACAGTCTCCGTGTAGTGCCGCTGATCCTTACTCCGGACATCGTCCGGGTTCGATGGATGCAACGTCGTCAATAGGTATACACGGTCGGCCTTCGTCTTCTCGAACGGTTTTACGGCCCGATCGATCTCGTATCCGAGGGGGATGATGTGAACCGTCTTTTCGATGCCCTGCATATGTTAACCATAGTAAGGATGCTATGAATGCTAAAATAAAAATTTCAAAATTTTATTATTGAAAATAATATAACAGTGAAAACAAATGCCAGGGAATCATGTAAAACGTGGCCTCGACTACGAGAAACGGAAGGCCAAGGAGCACGGGGCAAGGCATGTAGGCGGCCCGGGGAATCACGACTACCAGAGAGGCTCGGTGAAGGGGGAAGTCAAATGCCGATCTTCCAAAGTCACCCGTCCTGAGCTCCAGAGACTGATCCGAGACAAAGGCGTGTCAGAAGTGGACAGCAAGGCCGGGTTCACACGACCTGCCATCGAGTACCGCGACAGATTCCGGCCTAACGTACGGCTGATCAGCAGGAGAAAATCTCTCTGATGAATGGAGGTGATGCATTGGCTCAAAGGATTTTTGGGATGGGCTTAGGCGGGAGCGGTATCGTCGGGGTATTGATCGCCACGGGCATCATCCTCTGTATCACCCAGGTCAACGAGATTGTCGGGACACTGGCACTCGTCGGCGGTGTGGCCATCGGATTTGCCCTGGGAATCCTGGGAGTTCTTGGCGTCTTAAGCAGACTTCACATTTAATTTTTAGTAAAAAGGGACTTATTTGTCAGTATATTTACAGCGCTTGCCTATCCTTTATGCATTCAGAAAATTGACAACGGACTGAGGATACATGCCGGCCGCCCCACCTCACCCGCCGCATCCGGATCCGGGTTCAATCGGAGTTCGTTTCCTGGCCTGGTTGAAAAAGAGAGGAGGACAGCAGCGTCTCACGAAGTGCGAGAGGAAGTGGCAGGATCTGGGCCTTGAAGTGGAGACGACCATCAATGACCTCGGGCAGGACCGCATCGGCATCTACTGACACGGCTCAACGGGGGATAAGGTGGTGAAACTCCACGATCTGGTATGGGCGGACCAGTGGATGCAGTACTACGGAGAGGAGATCCCCCACCACCGGCACTGGCAGAAATTTGAATAATGTTTTTTCCATAACGGAAAAATTATTATCTATTCTGCACCATCTACCATCACGATCTATGATAGAGAATGGCGTGAATCCCCGACGTGAAGTCGATGATACATTTATCGATTCACCGTTTGGGGGCATATTTGGGGATGCGGCACTCGCTCAGGTTGTCCAGGAGATTGTTGCGGACCCGCATTCGCTCTACCGCCCCAAGGATCTAGTGGAACTGACAGGATGTACAGCGCCCACAATCCGGGACGCACTGAAAACACTCACGGACTTGGGGCTGCTCATCAAGCATGGTGACAAGCATCCCGTGTACAGCGTCAACACAGAGTGCAAACGCTTCGTGGCACTCACGTTCCTGTCCTTTGCCATCCTGGATGATCGAGAAGGATCGGAGTGCATGGATACGGCAATCAAACACTATTGCAAGACGGTTCTCGGGAGCGAGGTCGCATCCCACGCTGTTGCAACCGTGGGAGAATACAAACTCGTGAACTCCCAGCTCTCGACCTCTGAACCGAGCTATTTGATCAAAGGAGAGTATGGAATCGCACGCTCGGCAGGTACATGATATGGCGAAAAGTAAAGCAAACAAACAGGAACCCGGAACATTGGATAACGAACCTATGGAGATCGATCTAAAGGCGATGTATGCCTTCGACCCGGCAGACATGGTACCGGACGTTACCATCACCCGCTACTCCAACACTGCCTATATAACCTGTTCAACACGCGACGTGTTTATTGATTTTCTTGAAATGCCGGGTGTCAAGAGAGATGGCAAAGTCCTGGTCAATGCAACACGAATATTCATGTCCCATGCAGCAGCTAAAAAACTGGCAGAGGTCACCCTCAGAACCCTCGAGGCCGTGCATCGTGGTGGTCAGATAGAAACATATGCGCCACACGAGGGTGAAGAGAAGGCTCTATCCACCAAAGTAAAAAGAACCTCCATGGAGGAGTCGTCTCAAGGGTAACTCATGATACCCTCTTTTCTCCGCTGATCCATTCCAGGTCCATTGAAACCTGCTCTTCGGATAAGATTGTAATCTGGGATGGTTACAGATCATCACCAAATTGTGCACGAATCATACACAATCAGGGACAGTCGCTCCGACACTCGCAGGCTGCCATTCTTCCGCTTCTCCTCGATCAGCCCGGTCAACAGGGCCCGCGGCACCCCGGGGTTACCGAGGATATCCTTCTGCATCCCCTCCTGAGTCGGGATGACACCGGCCGTCAAGGAACAGCCGCAGCTCGATCGGTAGTTGGAGAGCGGGGAGTTGATCGTCTTGCAGGGGGCCGAGGATCGGTTCCCGGCGGGAGGAGGCTTTTTCCACCGTCCCGGCAATGCCGTGGGGCTGTCACATCGCGGCATCGATATCGGCGCCGGTCAGGCGGGCATAGGTCTGGAACACCAGGCCGGTAAGATGCGGGGACGATATGCCCTGTGATACCCGCCTCCTCCGCGATGACCTGCAGCCGCGGGATGGTGGCGGGGGTGAAGGGCTCCCCCTGACGGTGACAGAGAGCAGGGCATCACCCTCGGGCGTGGCGAGGCACTCGCGGGCCATGATCGGGCGGATGCAGCGCCGAAGGCGGGATCGCCCCGCTTCAGGGTCCCGAACTCGCCGATGCGGATCCCCCCCTCGCAGAGGGGGCGGGATCCCTGTCCCGTCCACCAGGCGGCGAGAGGAATGGACCATGGGGCGGATCTCCCCGGGAGAGATGGCGGCCACCCCGGTCGTCTACTCTCCGGGATGCTGGGGTAGCCGTTCTCGTTCAGCCAGCGGCAGCACTGCTCGAGGACCCCTTCCCCCCGCCGGGGGGTTCTGCGTGAACGGCCGACCTCAGGACTCTATGCGCGTGCGATACCCCGCAGAGATCCGCTTCCAGCATCTCCGGGAAGAGAGCGGTGAAGCCCCGCCCGGTGACCGGGCAGGAGACGATCGTGCCGGTCCGCCCGACGTTCGGCGATGCATTCGCGGAAATGCGCAGCGTCCGTCGGGATTTTGGCCGCGTTCTCCCGGGCGCAAAGCCTATCGGGCTCGGCAGTCACCGGCCGGACCTCGTGGAGAAAATATCTCCCGGCAGTCGCGGGTCAGGGGTGACCCGGAACGGGTGTGCATAAACGGTGACCGAGAAGAGGGATGCGATAGCCGGGATTCGAACCCGGGCTAGAGGCTTGGGAAGCCCCTGTCCTGCCACTAGACTACTATCGCACCTGACCAGTACCTTTGGCGCTCCGGGATCATAATACTAACTGCTGCCTGAAGGGCTTTGCGGAAGAACCCCTGGGGAGGCTCGGGGTCCGCACCGAATCCCGGGGGATCCCCCGAATCTCCGCATGCACCGCGGGGCGCGGACGCCCCCTGCCCCCGCAGACCGCAAGCATATATCAGGGAGGAGAGCGTATCCGCCCATCGTCACCGGAGAGACCGATGAAACCCGAGACCCGCATCCTGACGCCGGAAGAGTTCCCCCTCGCCGAGAAGATCTGGGAGCAGTACCGCAACCAGAAGGCCGATCCCGCCCGCGAGAGGATCTTCGGCGTCTTCCTAGACGGCACCCTCGCCGCCACCGCCCGCTGCACCCGCCACCCCGACGGCCTGGAGATGGACTGCGTCTTCACGCTGGACGCGTACCGGGGGAAGGGCTACGCCCGCGAGGCGGTCGAACTCCTCATCGACACCTGCGGCGCCGAGACGATCTACATCCACTCGACCCTGCCCCTCATCCCGTTCTATAAGACCTTCGGGTTCTACCCCATCCCCGAGGCCCGCCTACCGCGGAGCATCCGCGAACGGTTCCTCTTCTGCTTCGGGGAGATGGAGGGCTGCAACGTCTGCCCGATGGCCCGGAACCCCGGCGGGAGTCCGCCGGCATAGTCCCGCCGCTGCCGCGGACCATCCCGGGCGTCAGGGTTGCTCGAGAGGACAGCAGAGGGTGATGGAGGACCCCTTTCCCCACCCTGCCCCGCCGCCCTCGAGGCAGCTTCCGCCGTCCCGCACGTTCGGGTTCGCGTACTGCAGGGAGGTGCAACCGTCGGCACGGATCGCCGCAGGCTGCCCTCGCACATCGAGAGGGCGTCAGCACGTCTTCGGTGCGGCGGCAGGGAGCGGTTCCTGGCACTCTGCCTTCATCGCGAGTACGGCTGCGGCAGGTCGGGGCGGACCCGCCCGGGATTCCGCCGGAAACCTCCCGGATCCGAATCGGGTTACCTTAATAACCATCACTGTCAATTAGTAGCTAGCTACAGTCTGGCACGGTGTCGATCTTGCTGCGGGCGGAAGGGATCACCAAGAAGATCAACGGCCTCGTCGCCCTGAACGGCGTCAGTCTCGAGGTGCACGAGAACGAGATCCTGGGGCTGGTCGGCCCCAACGGGGCGGGCAAGACCACGCTGCTCAACATCATCTCCGGGATCGCGCAGCCGACCTCGGGGACCGTCATCTTCCAGGGCGAAGACCTCACCGGCTGGAAACCCGAGCAGATCTGCCGGAAGGGCATCACCAAGACGTTCCAGCTCGTCCACCTCTTTCCCGAGCTCTCCGCGAAGCAGTGCGTGATGCTCGGCTCCCTCTTCGGGAACTCGAGGGCGCCCGGCATGGGGGAGGCGCGGCGGGAGGCGGAGGAACTGCTCGAGCGGATCGGACTGCCGCCCGAGAAGCACGAGACGCTGATCCGCCACCTCAACGTCGTGGAGCTGAAGAGGGTGCAGCTCGCCCGCGCCCTGGCCTCGAAGCCCCGGCTCCTCCTCCTGGACGAGCTGACCACCGGGCTGACGCCCAGAGAGAGCGCGGACGCGGTCCAGCTCATCCGGGAGATCCGGGACGCAGGGACCTCGATCCTGATCATCGAGCACGTCATGCAGGTGATCATGGGCGTCTCCGACAGGATCGTGGTCCTGGACCACGGGGAGAAGATCGCCGAAGGGCGGCCGCACGACGTGATCAACAACCGGCGCGTGATCGAGACCTACCTCGGCGAACTGGACGCCATGTAGGGGGTCTCGCGTGCTGGAGCTCGACCGTCTGAACGTGTTCCGGGGCAGTCTCCAGATCCTCTGGGATCTCGCCCTGCACATCGACGAGGGGGAGATCGTGGCCCTCCTCGGGCCGAACGGCGCCGGGAAGACCACCCTTGTCGAGACCATCTTCGGGCTGAACCCGCAGGCCTCCGGGAGCGTCACGTTCCTGGGCGAGGAGATCCTCGGACAACCCCCCCATGCCATCTTCCGGAAAGGGCTCGCCCTGGTCCCCGAAAAACGGGAGATATTCCCGAAGATGACCGTTCTCGAGAACCTGCGCCTGGGGGCGATCGACCGTCGGGGGCGGGACGGGGATCTCGAGAGCATCCACGCGCTCTTTCCCGTTCTGCGCGAGCGGGAGAGTCAGCTGGCCGGCACCCTGAGCGGCGGGGAGCAGCAGATGCTCGCGATCGCCCGTGCGCTCATGTCGAATCCCAGACTGCTCGTCCTGGACGAACCGTCGACGGGGCTCTCCCCCCGGCTCGTCGGGGAGGTCTTCCGCTCGCTGGAGCGCCTGGGGCGGAAGGGCATGACCATCCTGCTGCTCGAGCAGAACGTGCGGAACGCGCTCGACCTCTGCCACCGCGGCTACGTGATGGAGAACGGCAGGATCGTCCTGGAGGGGAAGGCAAAGGAGCTCTTCCACGACGAGCACGTGCAGCGGGCTTACCTGGGCATCTGATCGCCGCGGACCCGCCCCCGTCTCCGCCGCCGCCACGCGGAGATCGCCTCGGGCAGGGAGACCAGCCCTTTGGGCAGGAATATCACGGAGAAGACCAGGACGGCGCCGATGACGATGTAGCGCTCGTAGGTCAGCCCCAGGTCCTTCAGGGCGTCCCAGAGGACCGTGATGACCACCGTTCCCAGGATGGGTCCGGCAATGGTGCCGAGCCCCCCGAAGATGGTGTAGATCACCGGCCAGAACGAGAGATCCACACCGTAGATCTCCGGGGTGACGTAGCCGAAGTGGTGGATCTCGAGAGCGCCGGCGATGCCCGCCAGGAAGGCGCTGATGGCGAACGCCAGCAGTTTGTAGCGCACCGGATCCACGCCGGAGACCCGCGCCTCGAGCTCGTTCTCGCGAATCGCAGCAAAGGCGAGCCCCAGGCGGGACCGGAAGATGAAGTGGATCAGCAGGATCGACCCGATGGTGACCAGGAGGATCGCGTAGTACTCGAAGAGGGCGGAGCCGGGGACGCTGCTCGCCAGCAGACGGGGCGACGAGAGCCCGTCCCAGCCGCCGCTGACGGGGGCGAGCACGCTGACGACCAGCGTCTGGACGATGATGGCGAACCCGAACGTGACCATGGCGAGGAACCACTCCTTCAGCCGCACGCAGGTGAGACCGAGGAGCACCCCGACGATCGCCGAGACCGCGCCGCCGACGAGAATGGAGAGATAGGGGCTCACCCCCAGGTTGAGGGCGACGAGCGTCGAGACGTAGCCCCCGATGCCGAAGAAAGCGGCGTGCCCGAGCGACGCCTGCCCCGAGTAGGCGAGGAGGTTCCAGGACGAGGCGAAGATGATGAAGATCAGCATCAGGATCCAGACATTCATCAGGTAGAGGTTCATCCCCGAGAGGAACGGCAGGGCGATCGCCGTGGCCACGGCGATATGGGGCGCATACCGCATCCAGCGCGGATCCCGCAGCCTCTCCAGCATCTACTCACCCGACTCCCCGAACAGCCCCGTGGGGCGGACGATCAATACGACGATCAGGACGATGAAGGAGATGGCGTCCTTCCACGGCCCTCCCAGGTAGAAGGCGGCCCCGTTCTCCGCAATCCCGTAGAGCAGCCCGCCGATGATCGCCCCGGGGATGCTGCCGAGACCGCCCAGGATGATGATCGCGAACGCCTTCACGGCGGGTATCGAGCCCATGTAGGGGTTGAAGACCTGCCCGCTGACCACCCAGAGGGTTCCCGCCGCGGCCGCCAGGGCGGTGCCGATCCCGAAGCTGATCATGTCCATCTTCTCCACGTCGATCCCGACGAGCATCGCCCCTCTCCGGTTCTGGCTCGTCGCCCGCATCGCCCGCCCGGTGGGAGTCCGCCGCAGGAAGAAGTAGAGGGCGGCAAGGACGGCGATCGTCACCCCGGCGATGATGAAGTAGTCGAGCGGCACCCGCAGACCCCCTATCGGGATGGTGATCGCCTCGTAGGGGCTGTGGATGCCCTGCCACTCGTCCGTCCAGATCAGGGCCGCCACGTTCTGGAACACGTAGATCAGCCCGAGGGAGAGGAAGATCTCGTTCAGCTTCCCCTTCCCGAGGACGCAGCGGAAGCAGAGCCGCTCCGTGGCGATCCCGACGAGCGCCAGCACCCCCATCGAGAGGAGGATGATGCTGTAGGGATCGAAGCCGGTCAGGGCGAAGATGGTCGCGGTGACGTAGGCGCCGAGCATGAGGAACTCCCCGTGGGCGAAGTTGACGGTCTTCATCACCCCGAAGATCAGGTTGAGGCCCGTCGCCAGGAGGATGTAGATGCAGCCCGAGTAGACCCCCCAGAACAGCACCTGCATCAGGACCTCGAGTTCGTTCGTCATCGGCGCCGCTCCACCGAACCGCTACAAAGGGAGATCAGGGGCTCCCGGGGCGGTACCACTCCGGGAGCACGAAGTCGGCCTCCTTGAGGCTGTCGGGCCAGACGATCTTCGGACGCAGCTCGTTCAGGGCGGGATCCCAGATCAGCTGCTCCATGTAGAGGGCGAACTTGCTCTCCCGGTAGTCCTCCGAGAAGCGGATGGTGCTGCCCTCCATCGCCTCCACGATCTCCGGCATCTCCAGATCCTTCAGGGCCATCATCACCTTCTCCTTGTTCGTCGTGCCGGCCGTCTCGATCGCCTGTTTCGCGATGAAGATCCCCTCGTAGGTCGACGCCCCCATCATGCCCGGGAACCCGTTCCACCGCGCCCTGAAACTCTCCTTGAACGCGACGGCGGCGTCCGTGATGTTCCCTTTCGGGACCACATAGGGGCTGAACCGGCTCTCCATGATCGAGTACTCTCCGTGCCTCCCCACGCCCCTGTAGTAGTCGGGGTCATCGTTGCACTCGACCGCGAGGAAGATCGTGTCCAGACCGACATCGCGCCGCGCCTGGGTGACGAGCGCGGTCTGCTCGTTGATGAAGGCGGCCGGGTAGATGACATCGGGTTTTGCCGCCTTTACCGAGGTCAGCACGGTCCGGAAGTCGCTCTCGCCCATCTTGAAGCTCTGTTCGGAGACGATCTGGATGTTCAGGTTCTTCTCCGTGATTGTCCTCCTCACGGCGTCGTCCACCCCTTTCCCGTACGGACTGTCCTGGTAGATGATCGCCAGCCGCAGGGGACGGTCGTCGGCAAAGTTGAACCTCTGGTTGATCGCGGGCCGCATCACCTCGTCGACGAACAGGATGGTCTGCTCCCCGTAGTCCTCCGTGGTGGGGCAGTGGTGGAACATGTAGGTCGTGTCGATGTCGGTCCTGCGGGTGATGATCGGGCTCGAGGCGCCGGTGATGATGTAGGGGACCTTGTGATCCGCCACGATCGACTGGTGCGCGGAGGTGACCGCGCTCGAGAACCCGCCCACCAGGAGGTCGACTTTGTCCTCGGTGATCAGTTTGGTCACGGCCTTCATGCCGCCCTCCCGCGTGGACTCGTCGTCGCCCTGGATCAGGCGGATGGGGACTTTCCGGTTCAGCTCCCGGACGAATACCCCGCCCTCCGCATTGATCGCGTCGGCCGCGACCACCGCCGACTGCCACATATCCTTCCCCGTGGTGCTCGCCGATCCGGTCATGGACGCCACGACCCCGATCCGGATCTCCTCCGCCGACGCGGACTGCTGCGTGCAGCCGGCGATCAGGAGGGAGAGCATCATGCAAGAGATGAGCAAAATCGCCAGTTTTGCCTTCATGGACTCATCCTCATACCGCTATGCCATGATATAGCATGACAGTGTTACTATCTCGATAGCCATATATAAAAAGTGTGTATCGGCACCCGTGCGGGGAGCGGCGGGCGGGGGGAGCCGCCCGGTTCACGAACGGGGACGGAACGGCAGAGCATTGTCGAGATCCGGGGGGAAGAGGGGTCGCCCTCGCGGGGGAGAGATGCGCTCCCGCCCCGCTCCGACGGGAAGCGATGGCAGGATCCGGACCGCCGCCGCAGGCCGGGGCACGAGGCTGCGCTGCCGGGCCGCCGTCAGAGGACTGTCGCGCGGACGATGGTCACATCCTGCAGGGGGCGGTCGTTCCTGTCGGTTCGCACCCTGCTGATCCGGTCCACCACGTCCATCCCCTCGATCACCTCGCCGAAGACCGGGTGCCTGCCGTCCAGGTGGCTGTTGTTCACCGTGTTGATGAAGAACTGGCTGCCGCCGCTGTTCGGGCGGCCGGTATTGGCCATCGCCAGGGTCCCCCGGGTGTTGCGGTGCCGGCTGCCGAACTCATCCGGGATGGTGTAGCCCGGCCCGCCCATCCCGGTACCCGTCGGGTCCCCGCCCTGGATCATGAAGCGGTCGATGACGCGGTGGAAGATGGTGTTGTTGTAGAACCCCTCTCTTGCCAGCTTCTCGAAGTTGCCCGCGGTGATCGGCATGTCCGCATAGAGGCGGACGGTGATGTTCCCCATCGTGGTCTCGAGCCGCACGTTCGTTCCTTCGGTTGGTTGTGCCATGGTGACCGTCTCCGTTGCGGCAGGCGCGGGCGGAACCCGGAGAGGGGGCATGCCAACGCCTGCCGTCCTCTGCTTCCATACCTCTGGGGCACCCTCGGGAAAAAGCGTTGCGGATCCCGGACTTGCGGGCGGATACCCGCGCTGCCGCGGTGCCCCGATGCGGGGCACACCCGGACTGCTACCGGAACATGCGGTCGGCCGTCTCCTCGGCCACGATCCGCTGCTCGATCGGGATGTCCCCCGCGCAGATCTGGATGTACATGAACCCCAGCGCCCCGGCGCTGACGACCGCCTTGATCGCGTGGTCCAGGTTCTGGATCGAGAAGCCCTCCTCGTAGGGGAAGAGCTTCGTCGACACCGTGAACCCGCCGAACCGCCCGTCCCGCCTGATCAGGTTGAACGAGGTGTAGGGCGATGTCAGGTAGGAGAGCAGGCGGATCATGTTCCGGGGGTTGGAGAAG
Organism: Methanomicrobiales archaeon; assembly: GCA_030019205.1. Lineage (NCBI taxonomy): Archaea > Methanobacteriati > Methanobacteriota > Methanomicrobia > Methanomicrobiales > Methanomicrobiales archaeon. Next base: position 44,570 of record JASEFH010000017.1, on the reverse strand, counting down.
AAGAGGTTCAGCTTCTGCAGGGACTCCTCTTCCTTGAAGGGGGACGGAAAGACCACGTCGACGTAGGGCATATCCTTCCTGTGGCGGAGGGAGACGATGAAATACCCCCGCTTCACGATGATCTCCCAGGTATCCCCCTCCCGGAAGTCCTTCAAGACTTCATCGTCCAGGATGTCCAGAAACACCTTGATCCTGTCATGGACGTCCATCGCGGCCCCATGCCCTGGACACACTGAACACTCGCGCGTCGTTTCCGGGAATCTCCTCCGGGGGGTTCCCCGTGTGGAACCGCTCCAGGAACTGCGGCGGGACCGATCCGTGCGGTTCGGGAGCGGCTCTCCTGTGAGGGGGTGGCAGGGTGTGCATGCCCCTCCCTGTCGCATCCTCGTATAAATATCCTTCAGGGGCCCGGGGAGGCGGAACCTGCATGCCGGACCCCGGACGCGATGCACAACGCTCATTAAGGACCGGCGGGCATACCGGAGTGATCGTCCCCGCCTGCGGGCGGCAGCGCCCCGGGGGGAGAACAGGTGATCGACGACGTACGCCATACGGTTCTACCGCATCTTCGACGCAGGGGACGAGGTGGACCTGAACCGCCTCGAACAGGCCCTGCACACCGACCACTCCACCGCCCGCGCCAGCTTCAGCCGCGTGAAGCCCAAATCGATCACGATGGAGGTGCCCCCGCTCCTCCTGCGGCTCTCCCCGGCGCGGGTGACCGCGGACGGGCGGGAGTACGCCCTCGCCGCCGTGGTGCGGGTGTACGATATCGGGGCGATCAGCCTCTGCTTCATCCTGGAGGATATGGCGGCTCCCGCTGCGGACCTGCGCCCGGCAGCCCTGGCGTTCGCGGGGCAGCGGGGCCTCGACTCCCTGTTCCTGCGATCGCTCGAGGAGATCCGCCAGATCCTGCGCCCCCACCTGGGAGAACTGCCGGTCGATCCCGACTTCTACGAGGACTATACCATCCTGATCGCCGACCGCGCCGATCCGGCACTCGACCCGGTGGTGCTGCTGCTCGGAGAGGAGCGGACGTTCAGCCCCCAGACCCGGGCCGACAGTCTCCGCCACTCCCTCTCCTACGGGGACAGCGATCTGACCATCCTCTCCTGGGACACCGCGCTGCTGATCGACACGGAGCCGGTGGGGGACCTGACCGATCTGATCGAGTTCGCCAACGTGGAGGCGCTGGAGCTGCGCCACTACGACCGGGTGCTGACCGCGCAGATGGAGCGGATGTACGACGACATCGAGTCCGTGGACCGCTCGTCCCGCTGGCGGCGGCTGCGGCAGTACCACTCCATCATGACCCGTCTCCTGGAGACGCAGGCGGACATCTCGGAGATCACGGAGAAGGCGGAGAACCTGATCAAGATCACCGAGGACGTCTACTACGCGCGGGTCTACTCCGCCGCCCTCGACGTGCTGCGGATCTCCCAGTGGCGCGCCAGCGTGAAGCGGCGGATCGACGTGATCCGCGAGAACTACGGCATGCTCTCCGACGAGGTGAACATCCAGTACTCCCACTTCCTGGAGATCGTCATCATCCTCCTGATCGCGATCGAGATCGTGTTCCTCCTCTGGGAGACTTTCCGCCCCGTCTCCGGGTGAACGGGGATCGCTGCCGCCTCTTCGGGCCCGTCGGGGGTCCGAGAGGTCTCACGGAGGGATTCAGCCTCCCTTCCGGGGCAGATACGTTTATATAACCCCTACGGCATGGTGCTAGCGCGATGCGCCGTCGCGAAGATGCTGCAGAATAACCTCTGCTTTTAGAATCCGGCGACTGCTGGAGGGGACAATGGAGATCGTACTGGCAGGGGGCAGAGGTGAGTGGGACGATTTCGTGGAGAGGAATCCCGGCAGCGAGATCTTCCATCGCTGGGACTTTCTGAAGATCGTGGAGGAGCAGAGCGGCTGCCGCCTGCTCCCGTATGCCATCTACCGGGGGCGGGAGATGATCGGCGTCCTCCCCCTCTTCCACCGCGCGCTGCCGGGACTGGGGTACATCCTCTCGCCGCCCCCGAGAACCGCCATACCCTACCTGGGACTGCTCCTCGACTCCTCCCTCGCGGACCTGAAGCAGCACAAACGCGAGAGCGTCCTGCGGAGTCTCGGGGAGAAGGTGATCGCCGAGATCGCCTCTTACTCCCCGAGCAGCGTGATCATCTCGAATCCGCCGTGCGTGATCGACGTCCGCCCCTTCCAGTGGGGCGGGTACGGCGTCGAGATCGCCTACACCTACGAGATCGACCTGGGCCGTCCGCTGTCCGAGATCTGGAGCGGATTCTCCAAGGACCGCAGACAGAAGATCGGCAGGGCCTCCCGCTCCGGCATCGAGATCGTCCGCGGCACGGATCTCTCGCGGCTGTGCACGATGCTGGAACGGAGGTACAGGGAGCAGGGCCTCACGAACGGCATTTTGAGCCAGCGCTACCTGGAGAGGCTCGCCGCCGCGTTCCCCCGCAACTTCAGCCTCTACTATGCCCGCCACGGGGATGCCATCTCCGGTGCCGTCCTCATGATCAAGTACAACGACGCGAAGGTCTGGGTGGGCACGCCCCGCTCGGAGAACCACAGCAACGAGCTGCTCATCTGGGAGCTCCTGCGGGAGGCGAAGGCGGAGGGCTATCCCCGCTTCGAGCTGGTGGGCGCCAACACCCGCCAGCTCTGCACCTTCAAGAGCCAGTTCAACCCGCACCTGCGGCCGTACCTGCGCGTCGCCCGCAGGAACCTGCGGGGACGGATGGCGGAGTCCCTGTACCATCGCCTGCGAAGGCGGGGGGTGCACCCCGGGCGGCCGGACGGACTGCGGTGACTGCGGAATCGCCCGTCACCCGTTTCAGCCGATCGGCACGCAGATCCCGGTCGCGATCTCCTCCGACGGCACCTCGCGGGGATCGTTCAGGTAGACCTCCCGGATCGGCCCCCGCTCCGCCAGCCACGAGAAGAGGCGGAGGAAGGTCGACTCGCAGCCCTCGCAGGGGCCCCGGTGGACGGCGCGGGCCATCCTGCCGCCGGGGACCGTGTAAACCCGGATCTCGCCGCTCGGGCGGGCATCGCCGGCGATCGGGACGATCACCTCCACATCGGCGGTGCCGCTCCTGTCCGCCTCCTGCGCCGCCTCGGGAGAGCATTCGTGGCAGAGAAAGGCCGGCATTCCGGCAACCGGGATCCCGTTCTCCATCGCGTACTGAAAGATCTGCGGGAGCAACCCGTCGATCAGGCGATAGTGCCCGCGCCGCCGGATCCCGAGCACCCGCTGGGACGGGGCTCGACGATGGTGATGGCATCCCATTGTTTTCACCGCGGGAAGCGTCGGAGGAGGGGGATAAAAACGTTCCGGAGAGGGGGGCAAAAATGACGCACTCACCCGAGACCGACCGCCACCCGGTGGAGGACGTCGGCCGTGTCCCGCAGCGCTCTGCCGGCATCCCGCAGGTGGTGGTAGATCTCCCGCCGGCGGAGCGCCTCCATCGCATCGCTGTCCCGGAGCAGTTCCGCCATGCCCGCGATGTAGATGTTCTCGATCGCGTTGATCGCGTCGCGGGTCTCCTGCACCCGCCGCTCGACCGCCCTGCCGTCCGATCGGAGAGCCTTCACGCCCGCGGTGACGCTTTTCGTCCCCCGCAGCAGCGCCTCCGCCATGCCCAGGATGGGCGCATCGGGCAGCACTGCAAAGGCGTGCATCTCGCGGGCGGTCTCGGTGGCGAAGTTCAGGATGTAGTCCATCTGCCGCGAGAGGTAGTAGAGGTCCTGGCGGTCGAAGGGCGTGAAGAACGCCTCCGTCAGCAGATCCTCCAGCCTGTGGCGGAAGTCGTCCACCTCCTCCTCCCGCCGCTCCAGCTCCCGCGGCTCCCCGGCGGGGCGCTCCCGCAGCCAGTCCAGGAAGCACTCGACGCCGCCCACCGTGCGGTCCGCCTGCTCGGCGAGCATGCCCTCGAAGTCGTACTCCTTCGGGAAGATGGAGTCGAACAGGCCCCTGTGCTCCTTCTGATCCCCGCTCTTTCTGTCCATCCGTCACGCTCTAGAGGAAGGGTGCGATCAGCCAGTACATAAAGGCTGTGAGGAGCGCGGTCGCCGGGAGGGTGAGCAGCATCGAGGCGACGATGTCGCGCCCCACCGACCACCGGACCCGCCGCGGGTTCTCCGCCGCCCCCACCCCGAGGACCGAGCTGGTGATGACGTGGGTTGAGGAGATGGGGGCGCCGGCGAGGGTGGAGAGGGCGATCGAGGCTCCGGAAGAGAACTGGGAGGAGAAGGAGTGGAGGGGCTCGATCTTGAAGATGCGCCGCCCCAGGGTGGCCATGATGCGCCACCCGCCCCCGACCGTTCCCAGGGTGATGAGCAGGGCGATGCCGAGCCGGGCCCAGAGCGGCTGCCCCGTGCCCGCCCAGGTGCCGGAGGCGCCCAGCCCCAGGAGCACGATTCCCAGCAGCTTCCCGCCGTCGTTGGCGCCGTTGAAGAACGCCATGAACCCCGCGGCGATCCAGTTGCTGCGCGCGATCTCCCGCACGACTCCCCGCCGGGCGTTGCGGAGCAGGAGCGCGGCCGTGCGGTGCAGGGCAAACCCCCCCAGGAGACCGACTGCCAGGGAGACGGCGAGAAAGACCAGGATCTTCAGGAGACCGGCGAGTTCGTGCGGGGGGGCGAGGAACTCCGCGACGCCCCAGAAGATGCCGGCAGGACCGCCGTAGGCGACGCCGGCTCCGACCAGACCCCCGATGAGGGCGTGGGTGGAGGAGGAGGGAAGGGCATACCTCCAGGTCAGGAGGTTCCAGGCGATCGCCCCCAGCAGGGCGGTCAGCAGCACCGGGACCGCCGCCGGACCGGCGTCGAAGGCGAGCAGGGAGGAGAGCGTGAAGGCGACGGCGGTCCCGCCCAGCAGCGCCCCCGCGAACTGCAGCCCGGCGATGAAGAGGATCCCCCGGCGGGGGGTCGCCGAGCGGGACGCGATGAAGGTCGCGGCGATCGTGCTGGCATCCTGGAAGCCATTGGTGAAGGCGAAGGCAAACGTCAGAGCGACGAGCACCATCTCCAGCATGAGCCTCCCCGTATCAGATAGCAGGTCCCACGGTTTTAGGGTTGCCCTTCTGCGGGAGTGCGAGGACCGGGGCTCCCCCGCCCGGATCGCCGCCATCCCCTGTCGCCCGCGGGACGCCCCCGACGGGGCGGCCTGCGCCGCTCGGGATCGCACGGAGGGGTTTTTTGCGAAAGCAGCGGGGAGGACGCCGGCGGGAGCCTTCATGGGCCCGGAGGCTCCGGCGCACACGGATGACCATCCCGGCTGCGGAGCCATTATCATGCTCAACACCCAATCCCCTGATCGCCGGAGATCCGGATCTTCCCCCGACCGGAGTGCGGGTGCCAGCATGCCGTCGAGAATTCCGATGGACACGGGAAAACGCCCCTTCTCCCACTACCTGCTGATCTCCCTCTTCCTGCTCATCGCCGTCGCCACGGCGGGTACCACCTGCGTGGACTACACCTTCGCCGAACGGAACCTGGCAGCCCGCACGGAACTGCTCGAGCAGCAGGTCGAGAACGGCATCGATCAGAACCTGCGCATCATCGATGACGGGCAGAAGCTCTTCGACGGCACGCTCAACGCGAGGATGCTGAACGGGTTCGGCCTATTCCTGGAGGAGTACGAACGCGCCGGGCGGGATCCCGCCCGGATGGACCTGGAAGGGGTCAAGGAGCGGATCGGGGGCGACATGGATCTCTACGTCATCGACGAAACCGGGGTTATCGCGTACACCACCTTCGCACCCGACCGGGGCCTGGACTTCCGGAAGGTGCCGTACTTCTACGACTACCTGACCGCCATCCGCCAGTCGGAGGGGTTCTTCCCCGACCGCATCGTCACCGAGCCGGCCACCGGCATCCTGCGGAAGTATGCCTACATGCCGACGCCGGACCACCGCTACGTCCTCGAGCTGGGGCTGCAGGGGGAGATCCTGAACACGCCGCTCTCCCGCATGGGGGAGAGCGAAAGCATCCGCCAGATAACGTCGCTCAATCCCTACGTCCAGCAGGTGCGGATCTTCGACAGCCGCAAGCAGCTCCGCGAGAATGCGAGTCTCAAACCCGAACCCGAGGTCGACGCGATCCTGGACCGGGTGATCCAGCAGCGGGAGACCCTGCGGATCGACGATCCGATCACCGGCAGGAAGGTCACCTACCTCTTCGTGGACCTGCGGGACGAGAGATACGGGTCGGACGTCAGCCGGATCGTGGAGATCACCTACGACACCGCGAATCTCCGCAGCACGCTCGACACCGGCATCCTCTACCACCTCCTGGCCGCAACCGCCGCCTTCGTCCTCGCCGCTCTGGGTGCGGTCCTCCTCACGCGCCGCATCGCCGTCCCGATCCAGCAGATGGCGTCCGATGTGGACGCGATCTCCCGGGGGGAGCCGAATCGCGCCGCGCCGCGAGAGCACGGCCGCGCCCGGGGGTATCGGCCCCTCCCCGGGGAGCGCCGTCTCGCCCACACCATCTTCCTCGTCATGGTTCTGATCGTAGGATTCGTCGTGGTCGCCGTGACCGCTGCCGATTACGTCAAGACGGAGAGGGACTTCCAGGAGACCGCCGCGCTTGCCCGGCAGGGGACCGAGGGCTACCTGGGGCAGACCGTCCGCCTGGTGGACACCGGTTACCTTCTGTACGACGAGACCCTCAACGCGAGGATGCGGGAGGGATTCATGCAGTTCCTGGCCGAGTACGAACGTGCCGGGCGGGACGTCTCGCGGATGGATCTCGAACGCGTGAAGACGGAACTGGGCGGCGAGATGGACCTCTACATCATCAACGATTCCGCCGTGGTCGAGCGCACCACCTTTGCGCCGGATCTCGGGCTCGACTTCCGGCAGTGGAACCATACCCACGAATTCCTGATGGACATTCTCCAGAAGGACGGATTTTACCCCGATCGCGTCGTGCGGGAGACCGCGACCGGCATGTTCCGCAAGTTCGCCTACATGCCCACGCCGGATCACCGCTACATCCTCGAGCTCGGAATGGCGGAGGATCTCTTCAAGGAGCAGCACCATCGCCTGGATTACGAGGCGGGCATCACCGCCATCGCCGCCCGCAACCCCTACCTGGAGACGGTCCGCCTCTTCGACACCACCCGGCACATGATGGGCAACTTCAGCTACGTTCCCACCCCGGAGGAGGCGGCGGCGCTCGATCGCGTCATTCAGGAGAGGCGGACGGTCGAGATCCCCGGCAGCGGGAAGACGGTGCGCTACCTGCTGGTCGATCTCGCCAGTCCCGACTACGCCTCCGATACGAGCTGGATCCTGGAGCTCACCTACAATACGAACCTCGTCGACACCGAGCTGCAGCGGCTGCTCCTCTCGCACGTCCTGGTCGCACTGGGCGCGATCGCCCTGAGCGGCCTTTTAGCCCTGGCCCTCTCGCAGGGGCTCACCCGCCCGATCCAGCGGATCGTGCAGGATGCGGAAGCCATCGCACGGGGGGACCTGGACCGCCGCGTCCCCCCCTCGAGCGCGAGCGAGCTGGCGGTGCTGGAGAGGAGCATCAACACCATGGTGGAGCGGCTGAAGGCGAGCATGCAGGCGCTGCAGAGCAGCGAGGAGCGCTACCGGGCCGTTGTCGAGACCCAGAGCGAGTTCATTGCCCGCTTCCGCCCCGACGGGACCCACATATTCGCCAACGATGCCTACTGCCGCTACTTCGGGAAGACCTGCAGCGAGATCGTCGGGCGGCGGTTCGTGCCGCAGATCCCCGAGGCGGACAGGGCCCTTGTCGAGGCCCACTTCCGCTCGCTGACGCCGCACAACCCCTCGGCGAACATCGAGCACCGCCTGATCCTCCCCGGCGGGGAGATCCGCTGGCAGCAGTGGAACGACCGGGCGTTCTTCGATGCCGACGGGCGGGTCACCGAGTACCAGTCGGTCGGGCGGGACATAACGGAGAGGAAGCGGATCGAGGAGGAGCTGCGGGAGAGCGAGAAGAAGTACCGCGATCTGGTCAGCCTCCTGCCGCAGGGGGTATTCGAGGCGAACCTGCAGGGTGTCATCACCTTCGCCAACCAGTACGCGTTCGACACCTTCGGCTACACGCCGGAGGATCTGGGTCGGGGCATCTCTCTCGATGCTGTCGTCCTGCCGGAACAGAGGGAGCGGGTGCATGACAGCATGCTGAAGGTCGGTCAGGGAGTCCGCCTGGTGGACATGGAGTATACGGCGGTGCGCAAGGATGGAACCGTTTTCCCCGTCATGGTATATGCCACCCCCGTCTACGCCGGCTCCGCCGTGGCGGGCATCCGGGGCGTCATCGTGGACATCACCCGCCTGAAGAAGGTGGAAGAGGATATCCGCCGCCTGAACGAGGAGCTGGAGCGCCGCGTCGCCGAACGGACCGCCGAACTGGAGTCGGCGATCGGAGAACTGGAGTCCTTCAGCTACTCCGTGTCCCACGATCTCCGATCTCCTCTGCGGGCGATCGACGGCTACTCGGGGATCCTGCTCTCCGAGTACCGCTCGAGCCTGCCGCCCGAGGCCCGGGTCTACCTGGAGAAGGTGCGGTCGAACACCCAGCAGATGGCGAACCTGATCGATGCCCTCCTCAATCTCTCCCGCATCAGCCGCTCGTCGCTCACGAAGGAGGCCGTGGACATCACCGCGGTCGTGAAGACGGTCTGGGAGAATCTCCGCAGCGAGTGCGCGGGGCGGCAGGTCGAGTTCACCATCGGGCCCCTGCCGCCCTCCCGTGCGGACGCGTTCCTGATCAGCCAGGTCTACCACAACCTGCTCAGCAACGCGCTGAAGTTCACCCGCCCCCGCGCCATGGCCCGAATCGAGGTGGGATCCTTTGCGAAGGACGGTGAAACGGTCTACTTCGTGCGGGACAACGGCGTGGGCTTCGATCCCCGGTACGCCGAGAAGCTCTTCGGGGTCTTCCAGCGGCTCCACAGCGAGAAGGAGTTCGAGGGGACCGGCGTGGGGCTCGCCATCGTGAAGCGGATCCTCGACCGCCACGGCGGTCGGATCTGGGTGGAGTCGGGGATCGATCGGGGCACCACCTTCTTCTTCACCTGCGGGAGCGACGACGACGGCTCGTCCTCCTGAATCCCGATCTCGTCGCTCCTCCGCGTCCGCCTCCAGCCGCCGCATCTCCCCGCGGATGCAGCCATCCGAATCCGCCGGGTGCAGGCGGGCATGGCGCGGAATCTCCTGCCCCGCGCACCCGGCGCTGCTCCAGCCCTCGTGCGTCCGGGTGTCCTGTCGCACCAGCGCCCGTATGCTGGAGGGGGCCCGCGCGTTAGGAGATGGAGATCATCGAGGCCGCACACGGCGTCGATCGGCGCCCCTCCACGGCAACCCCATCGCATCCGGGGAGAGGGTGCTGCGCCGCCTCGTCCCCGCCGCGATCCTGATCGGCATCGTCACGGCCAGCTCCCTCGGCTGCGCCCCGGCGCCCACGCTGCCGGTCATCGTCGGCACCCGGATCCTGCAGGCGACGACCGGGGCCTCGATGGCCTTCTCCATCTCCCCGGCGATGGGCAACGCGCTCTTCCAGAGCCCCAGCAGCACCGGGCTCCTGCGCGGTTGCAGCGGCGCGGTGCCGGGAGCCGATCCGCAGGTGCTGGCGGATGCCACCGGCGCCACCATCCCGGCTGCCGCCGTCTGCTGCGCGCTCGCGATCGTTCCGCTGCTGATCCGCGGAGAGGTCCCGGCCGCTCCCGGCGGGAGAGCGTGGGGAGAGTATAAGCAGCAGGAGAGTACAACAGCGGCACGCATGACGACAACCCGAGATGTTATCCGGACGCTCTGGGATGCCCAGGGCTACAGCAACATTGCCGTGTATCGGGATGGCACCATGGCCCCCTGCGCCCCCGGCGAGTCCGGCGAGCGCGGCGGGGAACTTCCCGTCGCCATCCTGAAACCGATCCCGCTCGTGGGGGGCATCCCGACGCTCGACCACGCCCTCGCCGATCCCGGGCTCCTGGAGGAGATCGAACGCACACTCGGCGGGAAGGGCCTGCCGATCGATCGGGGCTGATCGGCTCCCCTTCACCCCGCCTCATAGTTCTGCACGGGCTCCGTCCGCAGCGGCTCCGGCAGCGTGAAGAAGAACGTGGCCCCCTTCCCGGGCTCGGACTCGACCCGGATGGCGCCCCCGTGCCGCTCCACGATCCGCTTCACGACGGCGAGCCCGATCCCCGTCCCCGAGTACTTCTCCCGCCCGTGGAGCCGCTGGAAGATGACAAAGATGCGGTCGAAGTACTGCGGCTCGATCCCGATCCCGTTGTCGGCGACGGAGAACTGCACGTAGCCGTTGCGGCGCTCTGCCGAGACGTGGACCTTCGGCGGCTCGTCCTCGCGGCGGTACTTCACCGCGTTGCTGATCAGGTTCTGGAAGACCTGCACCAGCTGGGGCGGATCCGCCAGCACCGCGGGCAGCGGATCGTGCGTGACCGCCGTCCCCGACTCCTCGAGCTGGGAGCGGAGGTTGGAGATCGCCTGCTCCAGCGCCATCTCGCTGTCAGACTCCGTGATCTCCCCTCCGCGGGTGGTCACCCGCGAGTATTCCAGCAGGTCGTTGATCAGCGCCTGCATCCGTTTGCCCGCGTCCACGATGTAGTCGATGTACTCGTCCGCCTCCCTCCCCATCTGCCCCTTGTACCGCCGCTCCAGCAGCTGGGTGAAGGTGACGATGGTGCGGAGCGGCTCCTGCAGGTCGTGGCTGGAGACGTAGGCGAACCGCTCCAGGTCCTCGTTGGACCGCTTCAGGTTCCGGGCGTACTCCCGCAGGGCCTCCTCGGCCTGCTTGCGATCCGACATGTCCACCAGGGTGACGAGAGAGCCGGCGTGCCTGCCTCTCCCGTCTGTCATGGGCGACGCCTGCAGGGAGACGTATAGCCGGCTTCCATCCTGCCTGCGCAGGCTCACCTCGCACCTCCCCTGCATGCCCCGCTTCCGGCGGCCGAGACTCTTCCGCACGGCCTCCGCGTTCTCGGCGTCGGCAAGGCTGAGGAACGATCTCCCGATGAGATCCCGCAGCGGGCAGCCGCACATCTCCGCCATCCGCGGGTTGGCGAACGTGATGATCTCCTCCGGGTCCACGATCACGACGCCCTCGTGGAGCAGCTCCACGAGCTCGCGGTAGCGGGCCTCGCTCTTCCGGAGCGCCTCGTCCGCCCGTTTCCGTCTCGAGACGTCCCGCAGGATCGTCTGGATCGCCCCGCCCGGTCCCACGAGCGCCCCCGTGGCCTCCACGTCCACCTCCCGCCCGTGGATATCGACGAGCTTCAGCTCCTTCCTCGGGATCCGCTTCCCCTGGAGGAGCCGGTTCATGCGGGACTGGACGAGGCTGCGGTGATCGGGATGGATCCGCTCCAGAATCGAGGTGCCGATCAGATCGCCCGCCTTCTTAGCCCCGAAAAGACGGACGGCCGCCGGATTGAGATACTCCATCGTCCCGGCGCGGTGGAGGATGATGGCGTCGGGGGACTGCTCCACCAGACTGCGGTACCTCCGAACGCTCTCCCTCTGCCCCTCTTCGGCCTTCTTCCGCAGGCTGCTCTCGGATTCCAGCGCCTGGAGCATGGACTGCAGCTCCGCCATGAGCTTCGCAGAGGCCTCCTGTGCCCTATCTTCGGGGCGATTCCGCAGGTGCTCTTCCGGTGACGTACCTTCCAGCATGGCTCCATGCCCAAAAATCAGGGTATGTAGGATCATCCCTCCGCTATATGATAAGCATTGTCCTTGGGAAAGGTGCTGGCCGCCGGGTCCGCGGCGATCCCCGTGAACGGACGGGCCCCGGCGTGCCGGCGGTCCAGCGCGGTGCGGGGGCTGCCCGCCCGGGCGCCACCGCAAGGAAGAAGACCTCCCGCGCCCTCCGGGGCCGCAGAGAGCATGAAGATCCGCACATGGGAGCTCTACCTGGCCGCTGCGCTGATCGTCGCGTCGGTCCTCCTCTACACCGCCCACTACCTGGTCTTCCTCGATCTCCACCACATCGCCATCTACACCCTGGGAGACATCGCGTTCCTCCCGGTCGAGGTGCTGCTCGTCACGCTGGTGATCCACCGCCTCCTGGAGCGCCGGGACCTACGGCGGAGACTGGAGAAGCTGAACATGATCATCGGGGTGTTCTTCAGCGCCGTGGGGACGCACCTTCTGGCCCTCCTATCGGACCACGATCCCGGGCTCGAGAACATCCGCGGGCGGCTGGTGGTGCGGGGAACCTGGACGGCGGCGGAGTTCGACCGCGTGCGGAACCTAATCGCGGAGCACCCGCCCCAGGTCCGGGGGGAGGATCTGGATCTGGTCGCCCTCCGGGATTATCTTGCCGGCAGGGAGGACATCCTCGTCCGCATGCTCGAGAACCCGCTCCTCCTGGAGCACGAGTCCTTCACGGAGCTCCTCCGGGCCACCTTCCACCTGGCCGAGGAGCTCCAGCGGAGAAAGGACCTCGGGCAGTGCAGCGGTGCGGATCGGACGCACGTCTGCACCGACATCGAACGGGTCTACGGCTGCCTGATCCGCGAGTGGCTGAACTACATGGAGCACCTGAAGAACAACTACCCCTACCTCTTCTCGCTCGCCATGCGGACGAACCCCTTCGACGCACGGGCGGCGGTGGAACTGGGATAGAGGCGGCGGGTCCTCCGCCATGTTTTAATAGGAGGGCGGCCATCTGCCCTCCATGGCTCTCCTGGAAGGGATCGTCATCCTCATTCTGGCCGTCATCGTCGCAGTCGTGCTCTACTGGTTCCTGCGCAACGCCATATCCCTCGTCGTCAACGCGATCGTCGGCGTGCTCCTGCTGTTCATCGCCAACATCTTTCTCCAGCCGGATATCCCCATCAACATCATCACGGTCCTGATCAGCGCGATCGGCGGCATCGTGGGCGTGGCGCTCATCCTTCTCCTCTACTTCGCCGGCATATCCCTGGAGATCTAGGAGGCGGATGCCGCTGCCCGCCGCCCGCCCCGCCGGATGCGGGGCGGGTAGATCAGGGAGAGCTCGACGATCAGGACGACGAACCAGAGGTGGTCGTGGCAGGAGCCGCTGAGGAGACGGCAGCCGATCTCCCGGATCGAGAGGGAGGGGACGGTGCGGATCCCCTGGAGGAGCGAGGCCGAGGCGGCCATGGCGGCGAGGTAGACGAGGGAGAAGACGACGCAGGGCGGCACGATCCGCACCAGCCTGCGGCCCCTCCGCGGATCCGGGCGCGCCGGCAGGACCGCACCTGTCCGCCCGGCATCCGCTGCCGTCTCGCAAAACGTGCGGCGTTCCCTCGGCCCGGGAGTATATCGAACGGCTATATCCAGGTTGCTGCCCCCTCCCCGGCGGGATGGGGCACCCGAATACCGGGAGAGGTCCATGCCCCGGCTGTCCGCTCTGCCGGAACCCCTGCCGGCGTTGACAACGGAGGATGCCCTTCCCGTACAGCCCTCCGGGGGTGCAGGAACGCTGTCCGTCCTGATCGGCGTCGTGGGTTCCCGGGGTTCGGCCCGCCGGCGGGGATCGCCCGATGTCCGGACCTTCGCACCGGATAGCCGCACCGGAAAACCGGAACGTTCTTCCCCTCCTCGCCGGCAGGGCACCCGCAGCGGTCCACCCCCGGAGCCCCGCCCCACCGCCCGGCAGGAGAGCGGCGACGGCTGCCCCTGACGGCGCCGCCAGGAATACCGCCCGACCCCGCGAGGCAGCGGTGGCGATCCGCGGGAGGGGCAACCTTTATCGAAGGTCCCATAGTAGTATCTTTATAAATATCCCGGTCCGAACACGGCCATGACGTTCCCACCCGAAGAGGATCGCCGCGGACCGCCGGCTCCTCCGGCAGACCCCCGGGACGGAGATCCCTCGCGGTTCCTCCTGGACAGCCTCATCGACGCGACGCTCGTCCTCTCCCCCGACGGCACGATCCTCTTCTCGAACCCGGCCGGGGCCACCCTGGCGGGCCTGGAGAGTCCCGCCGGGCTGATCGGGCGGAACATGCGGGAGTTTCTCTCCGATCCGGCGGACTCCGGCGTTCCTCCCCTGGTACGGCTGCGGTGGGGCGGCGTCCCGGTCGAATACCGCATCCGCACCGTCCGTGGCGAGGAGCGGTGGGCCGAGGGGCTGGCGGGAGAGATCGTCTACAGCGGCGGCACCGCCATCCTGGTCACGTTCCGCGATATCACGCGGCGGAAACATGCCGAACGGCAGAGCGGGCTGGCGCAGTCGACGGGGCTCCCCGATCGGACGGGGCCGACCCGCAGGATCGGCGCGATCGAGTACATCGTGACGCTCTCGAACCGCCTCCTCCACCTGACGGCGGAGAACGCACACGGTGAGATCCGGGATGCCGTCGCCTCCCTGGGCGCCATCAGCGGGGCGGACCGCGCCTACCTGCAGGTCGGGGGCGAGAGGGGCGATCCGCACCCCTGCATCCACGAGTGGTGCGCTTCGGGGATCGAGCCCCGCAGGGCCGTCCCGGAGGCGCTGGCCTCCGACCGCTGCCCCTGGTGGAGGGAGCGGATGCGGAGGGGGGAGGTGGTCCGGGTTCCGAGCGCCGCCGCGCTGCCGCCGGCGGCCGGGGCGGAGAGGGAAGTCCTTGAGGGCGGCGGGATCCGGGCCATCCTGGCGGCGCCCCTCGTCTCCGGCGGCGTGGTGCGGGGGCAGGTCGGGCTCGAGTCCGTGCGGCACCCCCGCCGCTGGACGGAAGAGGAGATCGTTCTCATCCGCGTCGCCGCCGAGCTCTTCACCCACGCCCTGGAGCGCAACCGTGCGGAGGGGGCACTGCGGGAGAGGGAGGAGCAGTTCCGCATGCTCATCGAGCGCACCTCCGACATCATCGTCCTCCTCGACACGGACGGGCATCTCACCTACGCCAGCCCCTCGGTGCGGCGCATCGGGGGCTACGCGCCCGAGAGCCTGATCGGGCGGCACATCCTGGAGATGACGCATCCCGAGGACGTGCCGGCCGTCGTTGATGCGTTCGTGAAGGCGGTGGCGCAGCCGTTGCTGCAGCTGAACCTCGAGGTGCGGATCGCCGACGCCTCCGGCACCTGGCACCTCCTGGAGGTCACGGGGGCGAGCCTCCTGCAGGGGGACGAGATCCAGGGATTCGTGGTGAATGCCCGCGACATCACCGAGCGGAAACGGATCGAGCAGGCGCTGCGGGAGAGCGAGGAGAAGTACCGCAAACTGGTGGAGCTCGCCGCGGATACCATCCTGATCCACCGCGATGGCACGATCGTGTACGTCAACCCCGCGGGGGTGCAGCTGCTGCGGGCGTCGGATCCTGCCGAAATCGTCGGACGGGAGATCCTGAGCATCGTCCATCCGGCGTACAGGGAGATCGTCCGGGGGAATATCGGGCGGGACCTGGAAGGCGCGGAGACGCCGCCGCAGCAGCTCCGCATCCTCCGCCTGGACGGGACGTCCACCTGGGTCGAGGGGCGCGGCACCCGCACGCTCGCGGACGGACGACCGGCGATCCAGGTCTTCTTCCGCGATATCTCGGATCGCAAGCAGGCCGAGGAGGCCCTGCGGGAGTACGCCCGGAACCTGAAGCGGTCCAACGAGGACCTGGAGCGGTTCGCCTACGTCTCCAGCCACGACCTGCAGGAGCCGCTCCGCACCATCGTGACCTTCACCCAGCTGCTGGAGCGGCGGTACAAGGGGCAGATGGGGAGGGAGGCGGACGAGTACATCGACTACATCGTGGATGCGGGCAAACAGATGCAGGCGCTGATCAACGACCTGCTGGAATACTCCCGCATCTCGACACGGGCGCGTCCACCCGGGAGGGTGAACGCGGAGCTGGTGCTCAGGGAGGTGCTCGCCAGCCTCCAGATTCAGATCGAGGTGTCCCAAGCCTCCGTCACCTGCGATCCCCTCCCCTGCGTGAAGGGGGATCCGTCCCAGATCCGCCAGGTCTTCTCGAACCTGATCAGCAACGCGATCAAGTTCCGGCGGGAGGACGAACCCCCGCGGATCCGGGTATCGGCAGCGAGGCAGCAGGGGATGGCGGAGTTCTCCGTCGCCGACAACGGGATCGGGATCGAGCCGCAGTACTTCGACCGCATCTTCGTCATCTTCCAGCGGCTCCACGGGCGGGATCGGTATCCCGGCACCGGGATCGGGCTCGCCATCTGCAAGCGGATCGTGGAGCGGCACGGGGGCGCCATCCGGGTCGAGTCCGAGCCCGGGAAGGGGACCACCTTCTTCTTCACGCTGCCGCTCGCGGACGAACAGTGACCGCATGAAGCCCTGCCGGCGGGCTTCGATCCCCGGTCCCCGCCCCCTGCCGGCGCCGTGCCCTCCCTCCCATCGATGCCGTCCCGCATGAACGAGGCCGCATCCCTCGCTCCGGTAGGCGCCGCGGTCGCGTGCGGGAGCGAAGCCGTTTTCCCCCGCCGGTGGCAACCACGACCGGGACAGGGAGCATCGGGACCCCTTCGGCAACCGGGGGTGACTGCCGGCAGGCTGCCCCGGCTCGTTCTCCGCCGGCGCTCCGCACGGCAGGACGTGTCCCCCGTCACCGCAATCCCGGGATCCCTCACACCGAGGATTTTGAACCGGACATCCGGAGTTCGGTTCGAGCCGCCCCCCCCCCAGCCGGGTCTTCGACGAGACCGGTCGATCGTGTGCGCCCCACGCTCCCCGGCCGGCCGCTGCGGGCAACCGGAGACGGCGACCGTTCCCCCGGACCGGGGCGATCTCCCTGCGGTGCTGGCAGGCGGCTCCGGGCATCTTCCGCCCCGGGCGCAGGGTGCGGAGAGGCGTGCTGTCCGCCTCCCCGAAGTGTTCCGGCAGTGCTGGCGGAGACCGTGGCGGCGCCCCGCACGGGTGGGGCCATCCCTGCCGATGCCGTTCCCCTCCTTCGGGCAGACGGCCGCCCCACCTCCCCGTTCCGGGCGGAAATCGGACGGGAACTGCGAGTGCGGGGCAGGATCCTTCGCTGCCTGGACGGCCGCGCCATGGCAATAGCCCCCAACAGTTTTTATCCCTGCACCGAGTACTCCGCACCGCATGGTGCTCAAGCAACCCTGGACCCTGCTGAAATGCCTGCCGGCGGTATTTGTCTGGCCCTGGCCCATCCCCCGATCCGAAACCCCCGACGAGATCTCGCTCTGGAACGAGCGGGGCAGGGCGCTTGCCTCACGCGGGGACTATGGAAGCGCCATTCTGGCCTTCAACAAGGCGCTCGAGATCAGCCCGCAGCACTGCGCGACGTGGAACAACAAAGGAGTCGTATTCGGTCTCCGGAAAGAGTACGACCGCGCCGTCGAGACGTTCGATACCGCGCTGCGCTACGGCTGCGACAACGATCCGGCCCTGTGGTGCAACCGGGGCCTGGCGCTCTTCAACCTGAAGCGCTACGAGGAGGCGATGGAGTCCTACGATCGGGCGCTGCAGATCCGCCCCGACTTCGCCGTCGCCTGGCAGAACAAAGGCGATCTCCTCATGGCGCAGAAGCGGTGCCATGAGGCGCAGAAGGCATACGCCGAGGCACTGCGGCTCGAACCCGATTACCCCTCCGCGCGAGCCGGGTTGCTGAACGCAGAGCGGTGCATCGAGGCGGAACGGTGAGGAGCGGCGGCAGATGCGGTGCCCCCCCTCCCGCCCGCCGTGCATAACGCCGCAGAGTCGCCGTCTGTATCCCGTCGTCAAACGGATCATCGACCGCCGCGGCGGGCCGGAGCCCGGGAAGGGACGATCCCCTTCACCCGGCGCGCACCGGGACGGGGGCGCCCGCCCGCCGCGGAGGCGTGCGGGCTGAATCTTTTTATTCTGCACCGCCCCATTAGAGGCTATCATGAAGAACGAAGGACAACTCGAGATGCCCAAGAGGATCCTTCTCGTCGAAGACAACCCCGGTGACGTGCGATCCATCGAGGAGGCGTTCCGCGAGTCGAGGATGCACTACCACCTCAGCACCGTCGGGGACGGGGTGGAGGCGATGGAGTTCCTGGAGAGGAAGGGGAAATACGCCTCCGTCTCCGCCCCGGATGTGATCCTCCTCGACCTCAACCTTCCCCGAAAGGACGGGCGGGAGGTGCTCCATGAGATCAAGACGAGCGCCCGCCTGAAGAAGATACCGGTGGTGGTGCTGACCGGATCCAAAGACGAGATGGATTACAGCCAGGCAACCCAGTATCCCACGACCTACTATATCACCAAACCCGCCGACATGCGCCAGCTGATGGAGTTCGTCCGCTGGTTCCTGGAGTTCTTCGATACAAGAAAATAGGGCGCGGACCCCTCCCCAAGGGCCCCCCGCACGTATGCCCGGAGCGGGTGCAGCACCGCATCCGCCTCAGGGTAACGGCGTCCCGCCCGCGATCGTCAGGATAACACCGATCGAGACTGCATAGAGCAGAACCGCCCCCGCGATCCCGAGGGCGATCCACGACAACCCGGCACGGGAACGCAGGCGGAGCTCGTCCATGCGGTAGAGGCCCAGCAGGGCCCCAAGGCCCATCAGGATGAGAAAATACCCAGCCGGATTTATGCCCGCCAGCAGGATGATCCCCGCCCCCGCCGCCACGAACAGGATCGACTTCAACCGATCTTCCATTCTGTACTGTTTTGCCGCCCTTACGGGAAGTAACTTCCCTCCGGGTGCATGCCGCAGATAAAAACCGGATGCCGCGCTGGACGGATCGGGGGAGGGTGCCGCGCAACCCCGAGTCCCGGTGCGGGACGGGTCGGCGCCATTCCCAACGGGCATGCACGGAGAGCATGCGGGGCAGACTGCTGATGAACTCGGATTATAACGGGTAAAATATAATTGTAAAGATATTTCAATAATCCCGACCCAGATCCCGGTCAGCGAGAGTGCGTGGCGCATCTCTGCAGGGAGGGAGGCCAATTGGACAATCACGCTGGTTACATTGCCACCTGCCGGTTCTGCCGCTCTTCCCGGGCGGTCCGGAAGTCCGTCGTCGATCGCTGCGTTCGAAGGATCCAGACCATCCCCGTCGACTGCGAGAAGTGCGGCAGGGTGACCTTTTACCGCGGTGCAGACCACGATCGCCTGATCGAGTAGTGCAGGCGGCGCTCGCTCGCTGCCGCCCGTGCAGGAGCGGCAGGGGAGAAGAGGGGGCGGATGCCCCGGGAAAAAAAGCGGAGAGCCGTGCGGTCCGGCGCTGCCCGGGCACTCTCCGGCTGCGTGCCTCTGTCGGTTACTGCACGATGATCCTCGTCTGGGGAGCCTGTTCGTCCGCCACGCGCATCATGATGCGCCCGCAGACGAAGCAGAGCGGCGTTGAGCAGTCCATCTTCCGCATCTGGAGCACGTACGGTCTGGCGGATGCAAATCCTGTACCCTCGTGGTTGCATGTAAATGTCGGCATCGGTTCACACTCTCGTCCTGTTGACCTTGAACTGCGTCTGGAGATCCGTCCCGGATCGGGGTCTTCCCGATCCCCATCCCCAAAGGTACATGAACTCTGCCATATCTGCATAAATACTTTCCAGATTTCGATTCTCTCGAAAATACGGCAGGAGCGATTCGAATCAGGGAAAGGAGCTGCAGCAGTCGCGCATGGCAATGCTGCCGGCGGACGGGCCGGCCCCGGGAGAAGGAGGCGTCTCCCCCGGAGGGTGCAGGACCGCACTGCGGGAGCCGGGATTCGTCTCCCCGCCACCGTGGTGGGGGAGAGGCGGGTTCGAGGTTCCTCCCGTTCGCCTGCCATCGATCCGCCCGCGCCCTCTTCTCCCGTGCGTTGGGCGGATCGGCGGTTTTTCCATGCGGAGCGCGGTCCGACCCGGCGCTCCCGGCTATCGCCCTCTCCGGGGCGGAACCCGCCCGGGAGACGGCCCGTCCGTCTTCCCGCGGGAGTTCGATAGGGCCTTAAATACCTGCAGGTCGACAGTACGATCCTGCACGGGATCCGGGTCCCGCGGACATCCCGACGGGCAGCCGCAGCGATCCGCCCGGGTGCAGGGAGAACGGGACGCAGTATGGACGATGCCGCATCCACCATGGCGATCGAGGATCGCCACATGCCGCCCTTCGCCGCCAGGCTCCCGATCGCGATCGAGCGGGGGGAAGGGGTCTACGTCTGGGACGAGAACGGGAGACGGTATCTGGACTTCACCGCCGGCTGGGGCGTCACCTGCCTCGGGCACGCCGCGCCGCCGGTCTATGCCGCTCTCGTGGAGCAGGGGAAGAAGATCCTCCAGAACCCCAACTCCGGGCTCACCTACTCCCCAGTGCGGGCCCGGCTCCTCTCCCGCCTGGTGCCTCTGCTGCCGCCGCCCCTCACCCGCGTCTTCTTCTGCAACAGCGGAGCGGAGGCGAACGACGCCGCCATCAAGCTGGCCCGCAAGGTCACTGCCAGGACCGACGTCATCTCCACCCTGCAGAGGCTTCCACGGACGGACGATCGGCACCGCGTCCGCGACCGGCCAGCCGAAGCACCGCGACAGGTACCAGCCGCGGATGCCGAACTTCCGCTTCATCCCCTACGACGATCCGGCCGCTCTGGCGGAGGCGCTCGACGGGGACGTCGCGGCGGTGATCGTCGAGCCCATCCAGGGGGAGGGCGGGGTGAACGTCCCCTCGGAAGGCTGCCTGGAGGAGATGTCGGTGCTCTGCCACGAGAACGGGAGCCTGCTGATCGTGGACGAGATCCAGACGGGGTTCTGCCGCACGGGCCCCCTCTTTGCCATCAGCGGGCACGACGTGGAGCCGGACTTCCTGACCATGGGCAAGGGGATCGCCGGCGGGTTCCCCTTCGCGGCCTTTGCCCTCACCGAGGGGGTGGCCGCCCGGCTCGGGAGGGGCGACCACGGAGGCACCTACTGCGGCAACCCGCTGGGCTGCGCCGTCGCCCATGCGGTCCTGAACGAACTCCTGGAGAAGGATATCCCCCGGAACGTGGAGGCGATGGGATCGGTCATCCTCGATCGCATGCGCCGCTGGCATGCTGAGGATCCCGACAGGATCCGGGGCGTCCGGGGGCGGGGGCTGCTCGCCGCGATGGAACTCGCCGATCCCGGGGCGGCCGAGCGGCTCCTGCAGGAATGCCTGCACCGCGGGCTGATCGTCAACCTGATCCAGGACCGCATCGTGCGGCTCTCCCCCGCCCTGAACATCACCCGCCGCGAGGTGGAGGAGGGGCTCGCCATCCTGGAGGGCGCGCTGGAAGCGATCGAAAGCGCCTAGGAGCGCTTCACCTCCCCCTCCCGCAGCATGCCCCTTGGACCAGGCGCCCGACGATGTTCCCGGCGACGATCGGGGCGGTGATCCGCGAAAGCAGCGGAGCCGGGCAGAGGGGGGTGGCGAGCGTGCTGCCAAGACCTCCTCCCGCCGCAGGAACTTCCGTTCCAGGCTGGCGAAGATGCTCTGCCAGGTCTCCCCGCAGCCGGAGAAGGGTGGCGGAGAAGGCGGAGGGAGAGGCGTTCTTCCGGCAGTTCCGCACGATGCGGACGGAGAGGCAGGGGACGAAGGGGAGTCCGATCAGCCCATCCGCCATCCGCGAAGAGGTGGGGGGGGAGTGGCTCGATCCTTCTCATGCGCCCCTGCATTCCGCCGGTCCCCGCCGTGCAGGAGCGGGGCGGAGGATCGGGGCGAAAGCGGTGAGGGGGGAGGGAGCGTTCCCGCTGCACGACAGGATGCCGGGGCGGTGCAGAGAACGGATCGTCCGCGGCATCCGATCTGCGCAGGAGGGAGCCCCGCGGCTCTGCAGAGAATCTCCCGGCATGTTCCCGCACCGATCCCCCGGAGAACCCATCGACGACCTGCCCGCACGGCGAGTACCGGGGAGAAGCCTCTCCATCGCACGAAGGAGGGGCGAAGCCCGCTCCCGGCGCATACCGAAGAGCCGTCACCAGGCTCTCGATGAGGATTTCGACAGGGCCGGTTCCGCATACCTTTTCCCCTCCAGCGAGCGACAATGCCTCCGCCGCGACGGGTTCCGCGCTCGGCTGCACAGGATCCGCTGCCGCCACGCCGCCCGAACGGGGCTCCCCATCCGATCCTGCAGGATTGCCTTCCGCATTCCGATACACTCCTCCGGCGGAATCGCCGCATCGACCGCATCTCCGGCAGCGGAGAGGCGCAGGGAGGATCATTCCCCCTTCTCCGGGATCCGGGAGGGTATCGGTTCGGCATCGATGGCATGACCAAATAGCATTGCTTTTCCCGTAGCCGTACAACCTGAGATCCGAAACCCCCATGCACATTCCCGGCAACCTGCGCGACATCATCCTTCCCGAGGAGAAGGTTTTCTTCTCGCTCTTCGAGGAGATGGCCACGACCATCGTGGAGGCGGCGGATATCCTCGTTGCTCTGACGACGGATCTCGCACCGGACCAGACGAGCTGCCGGCGGCTCCGGGTGCTGGAGCACAACGGTGACGGGATCACCCGCCAGATCTTCGAGAGCCTCAACCGCTCCCTCATCACGCCGCTCGAACCCGAAGAGATCGCGCGTCTGGCGTCGGCGCTCGACGACGTTCTGGACCGCATCGACTGGGTCGGGCATCAGATCTGCAACTACGATATCGATGAGCCGAATGCACCTCTAAAAGAATTCTCTCTCCTGATCGCATCGAGCGCCCGCGAGATCCAGAACGGCATTCAGGTCCTCAGGATCGTCAGGCGGCCCGCCGAACTCCAGACGCGCAGCGTTGAGATCAACCGCCTCTGGAACCAGGGCAGCGATCTCCTCTCCCGTGCCACCCCCGAGCTGTTCAAGACGCGGGACCCGGTCCGGATCATCAAGCTGAAAGACATCTACGAGAGCATGGCGTCGGTACTGGAGAAGTGCAACGACCTCGGGCACGTGCTCTTCGAGATATCCCGATCCTATGCCTGACCGCATATGGACGCCCTCGTTCTCGCTGGCATCGTCCTCGCCCTCCTCTTCACGTTCGCCAACGGACTCGTCAATGCCGGAACCGCCATCGCCACCCCTGTCGCCACACGCAGTCTCTCTCCCGAGAGGGCGGTGGTGCTCGCCGCCGCCGCCAATTTCGTCGGGCCCTTCGTCCTCGCAACCGCGGTGGCCCGCACCATCGGGACCGGCATCGTGAACCCCGACAGCCTGACCCCGCTGATCCTGACGACCGCTCTCGCGACCGCGCTCGCTCTTCTCCTCCTCTCCGCATCCCTGGGATTCCCCGTCTCGGCCAACCAGTCCCTGATTGGCGGACTGATCGGGGCCGCGATCGCCTCCGGAGGACTGACGGCCCTGATCCTCCCCGATCCCGCAGCCCTGCAGACCCTGACGGGTTACGCCCTGCTGGGGGCCTTCGCCGGCGGCATGCTCCTCGGGGCGGTCGCCCTCTCCCTGAAAATGCCGGTCCGGATTCCCGTCCTTGCCGGAATGGCGTTTGGCATCTCTATCGCCATCACCGCGCTGCTTCTCCGGGACAGGGGCGAGATCACAGGGCTCCTGGCCATTGTCGTCTTCATCCTGATCTCCCCTGTCCTGGGATTCCTGGCGGCCTGCCTCTTCAATATCCTCATCTCCCATCTCTTCCGCCATTCCTCCAGAACGAAGACGCGGAGAATCTTCCAGCCGCTTCAGATCCTGGCCGCAGCCTTTCAGGGGGTCGGGCACGGCTCCCATGACGGCCAGATCGCGGCGGGCATGATCTCGGCGCTCCTCCTCTCGGCAGGCTTCGTCCCCGCATTCACCGTATCGACCGGCGCGATCGCCGCGTCGGCGGCGGTGATCGCACTCGGGACGCTTTTCGGAGGCTGGCGGGTGGTGAAGAGGCTGGCGATGGAGATCACCCGTATCCGACCATACCAGGGATTCGCCGCCTCGGCCGCCGGCGGGGCGGTGATCGTGGGAGCGACGCTGATCGGGATGCCGCTCTCCTCGATGCAGGTGATCAGCGGTTCGATCATCGGCGTCGGGGCGACACGGGGCGTGGATGCCGTTCAGTGGAGCGTGGTCCGCGGGATCGTTGCTGCCTGGATCGTCACAATTCCCCTCGCCGCTCTCATCTCCTGGCTCCTCTGCATGCTGGTGCTGGGGATCCCCGCCTGAGTCGGTGCGCGATGCGCGGGATGCTGTATCGTTCAGCTCCCCTGGAGGGCGGGCGGCGCCGATGCCCGGTCCAGCGTGTGGATCTTCCGCCGCAGCCAGCCGAAGATCGACCAGGTCAGGACGAGAGCGGCGAGGAGACCCAGCAGGGCGATGATCAGCTGCCCCTCGAGCGTCGCGGCGAAGGCCTGGGCGCTGGCGAAGAGGTTGAAAGCCGCATGCACCGCCATGGCGCCCAGGAGGTAGACGCCCCAGGTCCGTGCCCTTCCTCCCGCCCCGTAGTAGAGCCCGATGCCGTAGCCCGCGAGCCCCGTCGCCCCCAGGTGGAGGAACGTGGAGGTGAGGGACCGCACGATCGCCGTCACGACGAGCCCCAGCGCCCCGGCGGCGGCGATGGCGGCGGAGAAGTAGAGGATGTTCTCCGTCGCGGCGAACCCGAGACCCACGGCGGCGCCGTAGACGATCCCGTTCTCCACCTCCGTGAGGCGGGACCGCATCGCCAGGATGCCCGTCGCCTTGACGAGCTCCTCCGAGATCGGCGCCACGACGACCGCCCCGACGACCCCGACGACAGTCATGTCGAAGGGCATCGCATCCCCGAACCCCTGCAGGGGAAAGAGCAGGATGCTGGAGAGGACGAGGGCGCCCAGGACGGCGACGATCCCCCCGTATAGAAAAGCCTTCATCACGTCGGGGCAGGTCTCCCGGCGGTAGATCTCCATGCCCCGCACCCAGCAGAGGAGGATGTAGGCGAATCCCACCGCGATGACGGCGCCGAGAACAAGGAGGATCCCGTCGGAGGGCATACATATTCCCTGGAGGGCGGCCGGGTAAAGAAGGTTTCCCGTGCTGCCTCCGGAGAACGTAGGGGACGGAGAGCGCATTCCTGGCGGCATCCCGGAGGATGAGGCTGCAGTGCGCGGCGAACATGCGGAGGAAGGGGGGGCGATGCGGTCTGCAGGCGCTGCCATCACCCTCCCGCCCGGAGCACGCCCAGCGGCGGGGAGGGGATCTCCTGCTCCCTCCCCCGGTGCCCCTCTCCTGCTGGTGCGGCAGGAGCGGGCAGGATAGCACGGACAACGGGATGCCACCCAGAACGGGGACGGAATCGCCCTCTCCGCGGGGAATCCATGCTCTCCGCAGGACATCCATGGGTTTATCGCGCCGGAGGGGGGCGCTCCCCCCCAACTGCCCCCACCCCGTTGCCGCGACAGCCTCCAGAGACAGTGGAGCCGCGGAATTCTCTGCCGTGCTCCCGCCCCTGCGGCGGAACTGCTGGCCGAACTTCTCGTCTCTATGCCCGGGCGTTCGGCTGCGTGTCTCCGCCCAGATCTCTCCTGATCCGCTGCGGCAATCGAGGCTGCGCGTCGAAGGAAGGCAGGTGTGGCGGGACGAACCTGCACCGCATCCTTCCACCGCCTGTCGGGCGTGAGAGAATAAACGGTTGGTCGAATGGCCGTCTGATCGCGATACGGAGGAAAAAAATTGGCGAGAGCGTCAGGTGCAGGCTTCCTGCGTCCGCCCGAGCTCCTCGTTCAGCATGTCCAGGTAGTCCAGGAGCTTGCGGGTGATGAGGAAGTGCTCCCGCACGTACTCCTTCCCGTTCCGCCCGAGCCGCTCCGCGAGCGCCGGATCCCGGAGGATCTGCACGACCCTCGCCGCAAACCCCTCCGTATCCGTCGGCTCCAGCAGGAACCCGCTCACGCCGTCCTGGATCTGGAGGCGGATGCCGCCCACGCGGGAGCTGACGACCGCCCTGCCCTTCCAGAGCGCCTCGGTGACCGTGAGCCCGAACCCCTCCCGCAGGGACTTCTGGAGGATCACGGCGGACGCCCGCTGGAGGGCGTTCACGAGCAGGTTGTTCTCGACGGTGATCAGGAGGACGTCCCCGCTCTCCAGCAGGTCCCGGGCCTTCTCCTCGACGCCGCGGTAGATCGTCCATCCTTCCGGGTCGTCGGGCGCCATGCTGCCGCAGAGCACCAGGCGGCAGTCCACCTCTTCCCGCACGCGGCAGAAGACCTCGACCACGCCTTCGGGATCCTTCCACTTGTCGAACCGCGAGATCTGGGTGATCAGGGGTTTGTCCGTCGGCACATCGAACTCCCGGAGGATCGCCGCCACCTCCTCGTCGGTCAGGTCGCGGTTCTTGTCGGAGAGAGGATCGATGGCCGGATGGCAGATCCGCTGCGGGAGCGGCAGGTTGTCGCGGCGGTACTGCTCGTGGGAGACCACCATCCGGTCGTACTTCATGACAAACTCCTGCAGAAATTCCCAGAGGTGCATCTGGGGATGGGAGAGATCCACATGGCAGCGCCAGATCCAGGGCTGCCTCTTCTCGTAGAACTGGATCAGGGGCAGGGGCTGGGGATCGTGGACCACCACGCAGTCGCAGTCGATCGGAAGAAGGCGGGAGAACTCCTCGTTCGTGCGGAGGTAGAGCCTTTTATCCGCATCCGTGAGCGGGATCGCCTCGCCCTGCAGCCCGTTGTGGAAGCTCTTGGTGACGGTGAAGAAGTCCCCGCTGCCGGTCAGGATCTTCCACTCGGTGCGGATCCCGGCATCGTTCAGGAGGGGAACGAGGGAGAGGATCATCTCCGCCACCCCGCCGCTCTGGTAGGTGGAGTTGACGTGGATGATGCTCCTGCCGCGGAGGGATTCCGCCTTGCGGTAGATCTCCGCCATCACCGCATCCCCCACGATGGGGCGGTGGTCTTCGAGCCTCTTTCCGTTGTCGCAGATGCAGGTGATGCCTTCCAGGAACGCCATGTTCGTCTCTCCCCGGTATCGTAGTGCGTTGCACAGGTGTTTCGCCCGGGGAGTTATAAATATTACCAAAAATTAATAAAAATGCATTAATATTAATTGATGGAATAAAGAACGAAAAATATACATTTTTTTTCCGATGTGCGTATTCCGCACCTATTCCATAACCGAAACGCATATCTGGATCCCGTGCGGCCCGCCGATCCCGGTGCGGCGGTGCGCACGATGGCGCAATCGCCGTTGCCGACGGGCCCGGACGTGCTGGAAGAGGCTGTACCTCCCCCGCTCCACCGGAGGGCGGCCCGGACCCCCTCCGCCACTGCCCCGCGGGAACCGTGCCCGCACCGGCAGAGACGCGTCGTACAGAGACCGTGCACGGGCGGGGAGAGGTACGTTCATCCCCGCCCCGCATATCCGCAAGCATTTTTCCCCATCGCGGTCCAGGGTTATCCGGCATGAGCAGAACGACCATTCAGGAGGTGGGGCGGCGCCTGGCGTCGGCGTTCCGCCTCACCGCAAAACCCCTCTGCATCTACGGCTCCGGGAACGTGCCCGAAGGGGCCGTGCACCTCTCCCGCGTGCACCGCTGCATCGCGGCGGCGATGTACCGGATGGCGACCGCCGCCGATATCCCCGCCGTCTACCTGGGCGGCGAGGAGCGGGAGGGGTGCTGTCCCGGCGGGATCACCCACATGGGCTACGGCGAGGCTCCGGAATACATCCGCTACTTCGTCTCCACGGGGAGGGCGGACATCCGCGGCGGGGCGGCGGAATACCTCAAGGAGAGCCCCGAACTGGTCGACAGGAACTTCCGGGCAGTGGGAACGATCACGCCGCCGGGGAAGTACACCGTGATCCAGCACTGCGAGGCGCTCGGAGAACGGCACCCCGGCATCCGCTCCCTCTGCTGCTTCGGGGACGCCCAGACGATCCGCAACCTGGCGGCGCTGGCGCACTTCGACCGCGAGGACCTCTTCTCCCCCGTGATCGTCCCCTGGGGCCCGTCGTGCGCCACCCTCGTCACCTACCCCGCCGGCATGGCGGAGAAGGCGCCGAAGGAGACCGTCTTCCTGGGTCCGCAGGATCCCACCACCAACTGGGCGATCCCGCCCGACTACCTGGCGATCGGCATCCCCATTCTCACGGCGCTGCGCATGGCCGCGAACATCGACCGCTCGTTCATCGGGAAGCGGCCTCATGTGGCGTTTCCCGAGCGGCGGTGATCCCCGATCCGCCGTCAGGAGAACCGCCGGGGAAGGCCGCCGGCGATAAGGGCCAGGATAGGCCCGATAACGAGCCCGGCCCACGAGAGGAGTCCCAGGAGCCCGGCGACCGCCAGATACACCCGCTCCCGGGCGCAGGAACGGGGCCGCTCCTTCCGGGCGAGGCGGAGGACGGCAGCACCCAGCAGGATGGGAACTGCCGCAAAGACGAGAGTGAGCAGGGCTGAACCCGCGAAGCCGGTGCGGGAGAGGGCAATCCCCATCTGGAGAAGCGTCATACCGCCCGTCCCGATGTAGAGCAGCCCGGCCAGCCCCGCCAGGAGGGAGAAGGGGGTGAGACCTCCCCGCCGCCGCACCAGGGCGAACCCGATGCCCCCCAGGAGGACCAGGATCAGGGGCGAGAGGATGAGCCAGAGGGGCTGGCCCTCCCAGAGGTGAATGCGGATCTGGTCGAACGGGATCGACAGCCACTCGAGGGGCGTGAACTCCTCGCGGTATCCCACGGCAAGGCTGTACTCCCCGCTCCCGCCGGGGTTGAGAACGACTGCGTAGTAGGTGCCGGGAACTTCGATCTCCCGCGAGAAGGCGGCCGCCTCGTAGATGGCGGAGGGGGTGAAGGGTTCGTACTCCGCCTGCTCCGGGGAAACTCCCCGCACGACGACCGCCCCGTAGCCGGGCGGAACCTCCACGGAGGAGGGCACGCTTCCGGAGGACTCGATGCCGGGGCCCATGACCACGAGATCGGGAGCATCGACCCCGGCACGCGGCACCATCAGCGAGAGGCGGAGCTCCTCGCCGCCCTCCATCGCGAGGGCGTAGTACTGCGCCTCGCTGCCCTCGTGCAGTCGAGCGTAGATCGCGTAGGATCGGGTCGGATCGCTGATCCGTGTCGCAGACGCCAGGCTCCCGTTGTCCCCCGCCTCCAGGGGCACGTGAGCCGGGGCGGGCGACACGAGGACGGCAAGGACGGCCAGGAGAACGATCACCTGCCGGCAGCGCATGGATGCCCATCCCTCCGCCCTTCTGATAATCGTTTCTGCCGCCCGGGCAGGGACCGGGGGTGAAGTATAATGTGCCGTCCGCGCCAACACCTTCCGGAGTATGCAGCGTGAAGACATGCCGCGCCTCCCGCCGCACGGTTCCGGGAACGCGGTGGCGATCGTCTCCGGGGGTCTGGACAGCACCACGCTCCTCTACGATCTGGTGCGGCGGGGCTACGAGGTCCACGCCGTCACCTTCGACTACGGCCAGAAGCACCGCCGCGAGATCGCATGCGCGGAGAGGACGTGCCGGAGGCTGCACGTGCCCCACCGCGTGCTCGACCTCCCTCTCCTGAACGAACTCGCCCCCTCGGCCCTGACGCGGGCGGAGCGGGCGGTGCCGTCGGGCCACTACGCCGAGGACGTGATGCGGCAGACGGTCGTCCCGAACCGCAACATGGTCTTCCTCTCCCTGGCGGGAGCCTACGCGATCGGGATCGGGGCACGGCGCCTCTTCTACGGAGCCCACGCGGGCGACCACCCCATCTACCCGGACTGCCGCCCGGTCTTCGTGACCGCCATGCAGACCGCCTTTCACCTGGCGGACTGGAGCGACCTGATCCTGGAGGCCCCCTACCTCTACCTCACCAAGGGGGACATCGTGCGGATCGGCCTCGAACTCGGCGTGGACTACGCCGACACCTGGACCTGCTACCGCGGGGAGGAACTCGCCTGCGGACGGTGCGGAGCCTGCGTCGAGCGGCTGGAGGCCTTCCGCGACGCCGGAGCCCGGGACCCCCTGCCGTACGGGGCGGACTGACGGCTTTTAGCTCAACCTGTAGTGTTTGCGGATGAAGTTCCGCACGTTCTCCGACTCGATCCAGCCCTTGTCGAGACGGGTGATCAGGTCGTCGATGATGGCGCACTGCTCCACGATCTGCTTCCCGTGCTCCGTCTCGTCCATGTCCGCCAGGGCGACGATCACCGCCAGGGGGTTGCGGATGTGATCGCCCAGGATCGCCAGCTGGCTGATGTTCTTCTCGATCTGCTCGAAGGCCTTCTTCTCCACGTGCTCGTTCAGCTTCTGCTCCGTGATGTCCCGCGCGATGGAAAGGATCACCGGGCGGTTGGCCAGGCTGAAGACGTGAGAGCTGATCTCCGTCGGAATCTGCACGCCTCCCCGCGAGACGAGCGTTATCTCGAACGTGATCGCCTTCCCCGAACGGAGATCCTGGAGCAGTTCAGGGTGCCGGTCGATGAACTCCCGAAGACCGATGTCCGCCGGCGTCATCTCCAGGAACTCCTCCCTCGAGTATCCGAGCCGCGTGCAGGCGAGATCGTTCACCTCGATGAACCTCCCCGGCATCCCGTCCGGAGTGAGCTCGTTCAGGACGATCGCATCGTTGGCGTTGTGGAAGACCGCCCGGAACTTCTCCTCGCTGGTGCGGAGCGCCTCCTCCGCCACCTTCCGCTCGGTGATGTCCCGGAGAGAGACGAGGTCGGCGGTGGATCCCCGGAACCGGATCCGGGTCCCGAGGGACTCCACCCAGCGGATCCTGCCATCCGCCGTCAGAATCCGGTATTCCGCCAGGAATCCGCCCCGGCCCTGGCTCACCAGGGCGAGATCGCGGGCGACCGCTCCGCGGCTCTCCGGCGCCAGAAACTCCATCACACTGCGCCCCACGCTCTCCTCGGAAGACGTCAGCCCCACGAGCCGGATCGCCGCACGGTTGGCGAAGAGCACGGTGCCCGACCAGTCGATGATCAGCGTGGCGTCCACCATGCTGTCCACCAGGGTGCGGAAGAGCTCCTCGCTCTCCCGGAGCGCCTCCTCCGCCTTCTTCTGCTCGGTGACGTCCCGAACGGCCTCGATGGCGCCCGCCAGGTTGCCGCGCTGGTCGTAGAGGGGCGACGCCTTCGCCTAGACATAGGCTCCCCGCCCTCCGCAGATCGAGGGCACGAAGGTCTCGGCGAAGAGGGTCTCCCCGTCTCTCCGGAGGGACTGGTACTGCGATGCGACCTCCGCATCCCCCCGCCCGATCATGTCGATCAGGATCGGGCGTTTGGACCCGTAGAACGGCACCGCGTAGGCGTAATCCCCCTGCCCCAGGATCTCCGCCTTGGAGACACCGGTCATCCGTTCGATCGCCTTGTTCCAGGCGATCACCCGGCGGTCCCGGTCGATCACGAAGGTGGCATCGGGCAGGAAATCGATGATATCGGCCAGCTGCTGCCGCGACGCCCGTGCAACCTCCTCGACCCGCTTCCGCTCCGTGATATCCCGGACGAACGCGAACAGGTAATCGTTCCCCTCGAGGTTGAGGTAGTTGGCCGTGATCTCCACGGGGTAGACGGTTCCGTTCTTTCGGCGGTGCCTCCCCTCGAAGACGAGGGATCCCTTCTCCGCCAGCTCCCGGATGAGGGCCGACCAGGCATCGGCGGAATACGACGGATCGATGTCCGCAATCGTCATCCCCAGGAGGTCCCCGCGGTCGTATCCCAGCGCCCGGCAGGCAGCGTGGTTCACCGCCAGGAACCGCCCATCCCGATCCATCCAGAAGAGCTCGTCGGAGGCGTGGTCGACGGCGAACTGGGTGACCTGCAGGGAGACCTCCATCCGCCGCCTCTGCACCGCCTGGAGGATCATGTGGCGGAGCTCCGCGAACTGCAACTTCGGGTTGCCGCCCTTCTGGAGATAGAAGGACGCCCCGTGGTTCAGCGCCTCGATCACCACCTCCTCCCTCCCTCTCCCCGTGAAGAGGATGAACGGGGTCTTGTCCCCCCGGGCGCGGAGGGTCTTGAGGAGATCGATCCCGTCGACGCCGGCCATGTGGTAGTCCGAGACGATCGCATCGTAGCGGCGGGTCTTCAGCATCTCGAGGGCATGGATGCCGGATGGCGCGGTATCCACCTGCATGTCCCCCTCCCGCTCCAGGTAGATGCGGGCGACTTCGAGCAGGCCGCTCTCCTCGTCGACGCAGAGAACCGAGATCATGCCTTCCTCTCCAGCGGTGCAATCTCACCTTCGCTCTGCCGGGCCGCAGGAGCGAACCGGTAGTTACCCCGGGGTACGAAGATCTCGAACCGGGCTCCCTTCCCGTGATCGCCGTTCTCGCGGATGGTCATACCGGTGAGGGCCAGGATCTCGCGGATCAGGAAGAGCCCGAACCCGGTGTTCCTGCCGTAGCCCCGCCGGAAGATCAGCTCCTTCTCGATGTCCAGGATGCCCTCCCCGTTGTCCTCGTAGATCAGGAAGAGCCCGTCCGCGGAGATCTGGTGGTAGATCCGCACCTCGGTCGCCCGCTTGCCGTGGCGGAGGGTGTTGTCCATCAGGTTGTAGAAGACCTTCTCGAAGAGGGGGTCCGCGTAGACCTCCAGCCCGTCCGTCGCGATGGCGACCCGGATCCCGCCCTGGTCCAGCGCCGGAACGGCCTGGAGCGCCACGTCACGCACCATCTGCCACTCGGGCTCGCGGAGACCCATGTTCTGGTAGTCCCGGGTGAACTGGAGGAGGGTCTCCATCTTGCCGGTCACCCCCCCGGCGCTGGCGAGGTACTTCCGCACCGTCTCCTCCCGGGCAGTCTCCTCGGCGAGCCCGATGTAGCCCTGCACGGCGGTCAGCTGGTTCAGGAGATCGTGGCGGGTGACGGACCCGAGCAGGTTCAGCTTCTCGTTCGCCCGGCGGAGGGCATCGGAAGCCTGCCGCCGGTCCGTGATGTCCAGCGCGGTGCCCACGACGGCGGTCCGCCCCTCGTAGGAGATCCGGGAGCCGTGAACCTCCAGGAGGATGATCTCCTGCTCCCGGGTGCGGCAGCGGCACTCGTAGCGGACGGCCTCGAGCTCGCCCGCAATCCGCCCCTCGAGGGTCGCCTCCACCATCGGCCAGTCCTCGGGGACCACCAGATCCCGCAGCCCGATACAGTCGATCATCTCCTCGGGACGGTAACCGCAGATCTCCGCGAACCGGGGATTGACGTAGCGGAAGAGGCCGTCCTGGATCAGGTAGACGCCTGCAAGCGAGCGTTCTACGATGCTGCGGTACTTGATCTCCGACTCCAGGAGCGCCTGCTCGATCCGCTTCCGCTCCGTGATGTCCACGAAGGAGCAGACGAGCTGGCGATCCGCGGTGGGCGCGAGGGACATCAGGGCCCAGCGAATCTCCCCCTTCCGGTTCTTCAGGCACACCTCGGAGTCGATCACGGTGTACCGGCTGGTGACCCGGGTGAGGAACGGGCCGTTCTCCACCTCCGGCCAGATGACGGCCACATCCTTCCCCGCCAGTTCGCCGGGTTCGTAGTTCAGGAGAGCGGAGCATTGGCGGTTCGCCTCCGCAATGGTCCGGGAGGGGAGATCGATCGTGAAGATCCCGGCCTGCGAGTTCTCGAAGATCCCGCGGAACCGCCTCTCCTCGCGCTTCATGCCCTCGGAGAGAGAGGACATCACCACGCCCACGGAGACAAAGACGTAGAACCAGGCCGTGCTGATGGTGAGCAGCGCCAGGTTGAAGAGCCCGAAGGCGTAGACGAGCGCCATGTACACCCCGCCCAGGAGGATCGAGCAGAGGACGCCGCGGTGCGGGAAGGCGAAGGTGACCATGACGATGGGGATCAGGTAGAGGTAGGGGAAGACGTCGTAGACCCCCCGGGAGAGGCTGACAACGGTGATCCCGACCGTTGCCAGCGATGTGAGCACGATCAGGACGATCCAGGCCGTATCGGAGTGCGGGCGCGCGAGCATACAACAACCAGACAGGATTAATAAGATCAATCGATGTAAGTATTTAAATATTTTTATTTTAACATTTTCTGATATAGAAATTTTTTTTGTAAATTATAGGAGTTATGAGTCATAAATCCCAATAGATAATGTCATCTCCCGTATTTCTGTGCGCCGCGTTCCCGGCAGTGCGATCCTCGCTCGTTCCCGACGGCAGAATGCTCCGATTCGCGCAGGCAACCGAATTTTAATATATAAAAATATATGCATAAAATAGATTACCGCTCGCGCATATATACTGTTCACATCATGGATTCAGCAGCAGCAGAGCCAATCGGGATGATCGGCGGGGCGGCGGCCGCCGGCACGCTGCCGGAGCCGTCTGTCGAAGCGGATCCCTCCCCGCCTGCGGACGCGGATCTGCTCGACGCCTACTCGAAGGCGGTCGTCGGCGTGGTGAACGCCGTCGGGCCGGCGGTCGTGAACATCCTCGTGGGGAAGCGGATGCCGGGCTACCGCTCCGAGCAGGTCGGCGCCGGCTCGGGCGTGATCGTCTCGGCCGACGGACGGATCCTGACAAACGACCACGTGGTCCACGGTGCGACCGCGCTCGAGGTGCGGATGGCCGACGGGACGACCATCCCGACGCGGCTCGTCGGCACGGATCCGGCGACGGACCTGGCGGTCCTGCAGGCCGAGGCGACCGATCTGCCCCATGCACCCCTGGGAGACTCGGACGCCCTGTCCGTGGGGCAGCTCGCCATCGCCATCGGGAACCCCTTCGGGTTCCAGTCCACCGTCTCCACCGGCGTGCTGAGCGCCCTCGGGCGGGCCCTCCGCAGCCGGGACGGGCGGCGGATCGAGAACATCATCCAGCACACGGCCCCCCTCAACCCGGGGAACTCCGGGGGTCCCCTCGTGGACTCCCGCGGGCGGATCATCGGCATCAACACCGCCATCATCGCGATGGCGCAGGGGATCGGGTTCGCCATCCCCGTGAATACGGCCCGCTTCGTGCTCGACCAGGTCCTGGCCCACGGGCGGGTGCGGCGGGGCTACCTGGGGATCACCGCGCAGAGCCGCCCCCTCGATCCCCGCCTCTCCCGCTTCCACCGCCTGGAGAGCCGGCATGCCGTCGAGGTGGCCGCCGTGGACCGCCAGAGCCCGGCGGGAAGGGGCGGCATCCGGGAGGGCGACCTGATCGTCGGGATCGAGAGCGAATGCGTGCAGAGCGTGGACGACCTGCACCGCCACCTGGCGGAGTGCGCCATCGGCAAACCGCTGCACCTGGACGTCATCCGCGGCGTCCAGAGGCTGCGGATCACCGTCGTCCCGAGCGAGGCCGCCCCGAGCCTCTGATCAGCGCAGCCTTCCGATGTGGAAGGCCTTCCCCCGGTACTCCCCCACCCCGTAGTAGCCCCGGACGCCGGGGTCGAATACCAGGGGCATCACCTTTTTCATGTCCGGGAACCCCGTACCGGTCAGCACCGCCTCCTCCGCCTTGACGTCCAGGATCTCCCCGATGAACAGGGTGTGCAGCCCGACCTCCACGATGTCGCGCAGGCGGCACTCGAGGACGATGGGGAACTCTCCCACGTAGGGGGCATCCACGCGGTCCCCCCGCACCTCCGTCAGCCCCGTGGCGGCGAACTTGTCCCGGTCACGCCCGCTGGCGATCCCGAAGTAGTCCACCTCCCGGACGTGATCCTCCGACGGTATGCTGATCGTAAACGCCCGGCTCTCGACGATGTTCCCGTAGGTGTGGGTCGCCTTCCGCAGCGCGACCGCGATGCAGGGCGGATCGGAACTGCAGATCCCGCCCCAGGCCGCCGTCATGACGTTGGGCCTCCCCCCCGGATCGTACGTCCCCACCACCAGGACGGGCGTGGGGTAGAGCAGAGCTTTTGCACCCAGCGACTTCTTCATGGCTCCTCCTCTTCACCCCGATATGGAGGTTCCGGCATAAGAGGTTGCCGGAACCGCACGGAGCGCCCCCGGCGGGATCCGCACGCCTGCCCGAGGAGACAGAGTTCAGGCCGCCGTCCGCTCCGCTGACGGTGCGCTGCCCCCGTTGTCGCTTGGGACCTTCTCCTCCCGCCCCTCCTCCGCCATCCGCCCGAGCGACACCAGCCCGGCGGTCGTTCCCAGGTTCATGGTGTCGAGCACGGAGGCGGGGACGATGATCAGGGCGCCCCGCTCTTTCAGGCCCTCGTACAGCATGTTCATCGCCCGCAGGTGGAGGGCGGTGGGGTTGTCGCGGTAGGTGCGGGCCGCCTCCTCGAACTTCTGGGCCACCTGGCGCTCGGAGTCCCCCAGGATCACCCGTGCCTGGCGCTCCCGCTCGGCCTGGGCCTGCATGGACATCGCGTCCTGGAGTTCGGTCGGGATGAGAATGTCGCGGATCTCGACAGAGCTGATGTGCACGCCCCACTGCTCGGTGCGCAGGTCGATGATCGTCTGGAGCTCGGCGTCCAGCTTCTCCCGGGCCTCCAGCATATCCGAGAGGAGCGATTTGCCGATGACCTCGCGGAGCGCCGTCTGGGAGGCCCAGCTGATCGCCGAGCGGTAGTCCTCCACCTCGAGAGCCGCCTTCTGGGGGTTCACCACCTTCCAGAAGAGCACCGCCTCCACGTCCACGGGAACGGTGTCGCGGGTCAGGGTCTTCTCCGCCCGGAACGAGGTGGTGATCACCCGCAGGTCGATCCAGTAGGGGACGGTCTCCAGCAGCGGTACGATGAAGAAGGGTCCCGGACCCTTCAGCCCCTTGAACCGCCCCAGGCGGAGAACGACCGCCTTCTCCCACTGTTCCGCCACGCGGAACGACATGGCGGCGAGCAGCCCGACGGCGGCAGAGATCGCGGCAGCCCAGAGGAACGCGAGCGCACCCGTCTCCAGCAGACCGGAGATCGCGAACCAGGCACCCGGCAGGAAGATCAGGAAGAAGATCAGGAACTGCAGCGCATTGGGTTGTTTCATGCAAGTGCCTATCCATCCCGGCACGATATACTTTTGGATGAAGCGCCCGGCTCCAGATCTTCGCCCCGGATCGTTTCGCAAGGCTCCTATAGACCAGGGATTCAGTACAGACCGTATGCAGAGATGGGGCATCCTCGCCCTGCTGGCGGCGCTCGCCCTCACCGGCGGATGCACGGAACCCCTCCCCCCGGGTTCGATCGCGGTCGCCTCGGACCCTGCCGGGGCGGACGTCTACCTCGACGGACTCCTGCGGGGAGAGACGCCGCTCCTCCTGGAGGGCGTAGCCGCGGGCGAACATGCCCTCGAGCTCCGCCATGGCGGCTTCGGCGCCTGGTCGGATACGGTCAGCGTGCTCCCTCTCGTCCACCTCCCGGTGCAGGCCAACCTCTCCCCCATCGTCGTGAACCGCCCACCGGATCCGGGCCCATCGGACCCGTCGGCCACACCTGCACCGCCGGACGGCGGCTCCCGCCATACCCGCACCTACCGCTGGGAGTACGGAGGGAGGGAGTCGACATTCACCCTCTCCCTCCCGCAAGCCGTATACGACTATTACCGCAGCCGCCCCCACGACCGGGAACGGGATTACGCCCAGTATGCGCTCTCGGAGTACGATCGGCCATACCTGCAGGGGATCGTGCAGAAGTTCCGGGAGAGCGGCGAGGACCGCTCGGAGCGGGAGGTCGTCGAACACCTGATCTCCTTTGTCCAGTCGCTTCCCTACACCTCGGACAACCTGACCACCGGCTATGACGAGTACCCCCGCTACCCGCTGGAGACGCTGGTGGACAACGGGGGAGACTGCGAGGATACCGCCATCCTCGCGGCGGCGCTCCTGAACGAGATGGGCTACGGCGCGGTCCTGCTCCAGCTCCCCGACCACATGGCCGTCGGCGTGGCCTGCCCGGAGCCCCCCGCCGGCACCTGCTACGAGTTCGAGGGGTCCCGGTACTGCTACCTGGAGACCACCGGCCGCGGCTGGACGATCGGGGAGGTGCCTCCCGACTTCCAGGCGGGATCCCGGACCGCCATCGTCCACCCCATGGTGCGGGCTCCAAGGATCGACCTGCAGTTCACGGCGGAGCTGGAGCGCACCGATCTCCGCTTCGCGTACTACCGGGTCCGCTGCGAGATCGAGAATCTCGGGCCGGGGGCGGCAGCCGGTCTGAAGGTGCATCTCGCCGCCCTCGCCCTCGCGCAGGGGGAGGGGATGGTCTGGCCCCCCGACTGCACGCTCGATCTCGGGGACTATCCCGAGGGCGCCCGGGGGAGGGCCGAAGCGACTCTGAAGATCCCGCGAGGGGAGACCGCCCGGATCCGCTGCGTGGTCTACGGCGACAACTTCCAGCCCGCCGAAGCCCTGTCGGATCCCTTCACTGCCTGAGGGGATTCCCCCCCCAGAACCTGACTCGCGGCATTCCGCCCCACCCGGCACCGGAGGGCTCAAGAGGGCGCATTTCTGAAGATATGCCCGGATCCACCCGAAGATGAGGAAAGGTTTTTAAGGATGGTCGGAGTCCAGTATCCGGAGGTGAAACGGTGAAGAGACTCTACCGATCGATCGACGACAGGATCATCGCCGGTGTCGCGGGGGGCATCGGAGAGTACTACGAGATCGACCCGACGCTCATCCGCCTGGCATGGGTCGTTCTGACGGTGATCACGGGCTTTATCCCGGGCATCGTGGCATACATCCTCGCCTGGCTGATCGTCCCCGAAGAGGGGGAGGCCCCGGGCGTGATCGAAGCGGAAGCGGAGGTCGTGGAGAAGGGGACCTGAATCCCTCCCGTCCCGGGGGCGGACTGCGGGTCCGGGCGTGTGCTGCCTTCTTATAGGATGAAAGGATACCCTGAAAGGACCATGTACCAGCTGATGCGCCAGTACTGGGACGGCCCCATCCCGGAACCGGACCTTCGCACGACGGAGGACATGCGCAGCGTGCTGGCGGAGCCGGAGTGCGATGCCCTCGGCAAGCCCCTCTACTACATGTACCGCGACCTGGCGCGGACCGACGCCGACCGGCTCTGGCTGGAAGCGCACAGCATCCGCTACGACATGACGATCATCCCGCCGGCCGCGCTCTGCGGCGAGCACGTCAAGACGAAGGGGCACCATCACCCGCAGAACGAGGCGGGCACGGAGTATCCCGAACTCTACCAGGTGCTCGCGGGGGAGGCGCACTTCCTCCTCCAGCACCGCGATCTCACGGATCTGGTGGTCGTGAACGCCCGGGCCGGCGAGGGGGTGCTGGTGCCGCCGGGATACGGCCACGTGACCATCAACCCCGGGAGCGAGGCGATCGTCATGGCAAACCTGGTCTCGTCACGGTTCGCCAGCGACTACGACTTCTTCGAGCGGATGCAGGGGGCGGCCTACTACGCGTGCGCCGGCGGCGAGTGGCGGAAGAACCCGCGGTACGGGGTGGTGCCGGCGCTCCGCTTCGCCAGCCCGCCCGCGATGCCCGATCTCTGCGGCGGCGGCAGCATCTACCGCCTGGTGGGCTGCGAAGAATGCCTGGACTTCCTGAACCACCCGGAACGCCACCGGGAGCAGCTGGGCGCCCCGGTGTGACGGGTCGGAGGCGGGATCAGCGCTCCGACCCGGCGTTCCGTGCGGGAACCCGCGCGGGTCTGGCCTCGCCTGCGGGCTGCGGGGGAACGTAGCAGGCCTCTGCGCCCAGCAGGAGCGAGGGGTAATATTTCCGCACGTAATCTTTGATCATCCGCCGGGCCGAGAACTGCGGAGCGACGCTCCGTATCGACTCTTTCATCATCTCGACCCAGGCGTGGGGGATCCCGTCGAGCTCCCGGCTGTAGTAGAGCGGGATCACCTGGTTCTCCAGGACATCGTAGAGCGACTGCGCGTCCGCCTCGTCCCGCTTCTCCGGGGGCGTGCCCTCCTCCGCGCCGAAGGTCCATCCGTTCCGCCCGTTGTAGCCCTCCGCCCACCAGCCGTCCAGGATACTCAGGTTCAGGGCGCCGTTCATGCCGGCCTTCATGCCGCTCGTCCCGGAGGCCTCCATCGGGGGAATGGGGTTGTTCAGCCAGACGTCCACGCCCTGAACCAGCCAGTGCGCGATCTGCTCGCCGTAGTCCTCGATGAAGGCCACCCTTCCGCCGAAGTCCGGATTCTCGGCGTGCATGTAGATGCCGCGGAGCACCGCCTTGCCCTCCTCGTCGGCAGGGTGGGCCTTGCCCGCGTAGACGATCTGGACCGGCGCCCAGGGGTTGTTCACGATGGACCTGATCCGCTCCATATCGGAGAAGATCAGGTCGGGGCGCTTGTAGGTGGCAAACCGCCGCGCGAACCCGATGGTGAGTATGTCCGGGTTCAGCATCAGCCCGCCGGCGGCCAGGTTGACCGGTTCGTCCCGCCGCTTCTCCCAGGTCATCCTCTTTGCCTCGCGGATGTGGTTGATCATCTGCGTCTTCAGCCGCAGGTGCGTGTACCAGAGCTCGGCCGCCGGGATATCCCGGATGAAGTCCCAGACGGCGGGATTGTCGTGGCCCGTCTGCCAGTGCGGGAATACCGGGGAGAGGTACTTGTCGATCACCTTCTCCATCGCCGGCGCCAGCCAGGTCGGCATGTGCACGCCGTTCGTGATCGCGTCGATGGGGACCTGATCGACGGGGCGATCCGGCCAGAGGTGACGCCACATCTCCCGTGCCACGCGGGCGTTGATGACGCTCACCGCGTTGTGGTAGCGGGACGCCTGGAGGGCGAGCGCGGTCATCACGAACCCGTCCATCGTGTTCCCGGGGGGGTTTCCCAGCGCGAGGAAGGTGTCCCAGTCGATCCCGAGCTTCGGGTAGTAGGTCCCGAAGTACTTCTCCATCAGATCGAAGGGGAAGTAGTCGTGCCCGGCGGGCACCGGGGTGTGGGTGGTGAAGACCGAGGTCCCCCGCACCTGCTCCAGCGCCTGCTTGAACTCGACGCCGCTCTCCACCCTCTCCCGGATCCGCTCCAGCAGGGCGAATGCGGAGTGCCCCTCGTTCAGGTGCACGGCGTGGTAGTCCACGCCCAGCGTGTGCAGCACCTTGCGCCCGCCGATCCCCAGGATGATCTCCTGCCGCAGCCGCATCTCCTTGTCCGCCGTGTAGAGGCGCGAGGAGATGGGGCGGTTCCAGGGATCGTTCTCCTCGATGTTGGTGTCCAGCAGGTAGAGGGGGACCTTGCCCACGTCGACCTTCCAGACCGCGACGTGGATGGGCGGTTCGAAGTAGGGCACCCGCACGATCAGCTGCCTGCCGTGCTCGTCCCGCACCCGGCTGACCGGAGCGTTGTCCCGCTCGATGGGCTCGCAGATGTTCTCCTGCCAGCCCTCCGCGTTGATGTGCTGGGCGAGGTAACCCTGCCCGTACATGAACCCGACGCCCACCAGCGGCACCCCGAGATCGCTGCACTCCTTCAGGTGGTCGCCCGCCAGGATGCCGAGCCCCCCCGAGTAGAAGGGGAGGGAGTGGTGCAGCCCGTACTCGGCCGAGAAGTAGGCGATGGTGAGGAGCTGCTGGGCGGGGAACTGTTCGGCGAACCAGCGGCTCCGCCGCTCCATGTAGCCCCTCCAGCGGTACATGAGGATGTCGTAGTAGTGGAGATAGTTCGGGTCCTTTGCCGCCTTCTCCAGGAAATACCGCGGGGTGATCCGCAGCATCATCACCGGGTTGTCGTTGGTGACCCGCCACCCCTGCGGATTCAGGAGCCGGAAGAGGTTCCGCGCCTGCGGATGCCAGCTCCACCAGAGGTTGTAGGCCAGGTCGATCAGGCCCGCGATCCGCTCCGGCACCCGCTCATGCAGCTCTTTTCGTACCTCGTCCATGATTCTCTGCATAAGC
The DNA here is from genome assembly GCA_030019205.1 of Methanomicrobiales archaeon. Lineage (NCBI taxonomy): Archaea > Methanobacteriati > Methanobacteriota > Methanomicrobia > Methanomicrobiales > Methanomicrobiales archaeon. Next base: position 3,100 of record JASEFH010000017.1, on the reverse strand, counting down.
TCCCTCCCCCTAATAACACCTTTGCGGGATTGCCGCCTCGCCTGCCGGCTCACCCGATCCGTCTGCAGAACTCCGTCATCTCCCGCAGCCGCTCCTTCGGGGCCGACGCCAGCTGTTCGGGCGTGAGGCGCCACCTCCAGTTCCCCGAGGTGGTCGCGGGGCGGTTGATGCGCGCCTCCGCGCCGAGCCCCAGGAGATCCTGCATGGGCAGGATCGCGGTGTTCGCAACCGACTGCATCGCCAGCCGCACGAGTTCCCCGCTGACCTCGTCCGCATCTATCTCCCGCCCGAGGTAGCGGAAGAGCCTCTCCCTGTCCTCCGGGGCCGCCTCCTGCTCGAACCAGCCCCGCGCGGTGTTGGTGTCGTGGGTCGAGGTGTAGACGATCAGGTTTCTGTCGTAGTTGTGGGGGATGAAGGGGTTCCGCGGGAGATCCTCGCCGAAGGCGAAGACGAGAACCCGCATGCCCGGGAAGCCGAAATGGTCGATGGTCTGCTGGATGTCGGGGGGGTTGGCGCCGGGATCCTCGACGATCAGCGGAAGGGAGGGGATGTCCTGCTCGAGAGCGCGGAAGAACTCCTCTCCCGGCCCGTCGACCCACTGCCCGTGCTCCGCGGTCGCATCTCCCGCCGGAACCTCCCAGTACTGGAAGAATCCCCGGAAGTGGTCGATGCGGACGTAGTCGTACATCTCCAGCGTGCGGCGGATCCGCTGCTTCCACCAGGCATAGCCCTCCTCCCGCATGGCGTCCCAGCGGTAGACCGGGCTGCCCCAGAGCTGGCCGGTGGCGCTGAAGATGTCAGGCGGCGTCCCGGAGACCCTGGTCATCCGTTTCTCCCCGTCGAGCTGGAAGAGGTGGGGGAGAGTCCAGACGTCGACGCTGTTGTAGCTGACGTAGATGGGGATATCCCCGACGATGTAGATGCCCCGGCGGTGGCAGTAGTCCTTCAGGTCGGTCCACTGCCTGTGGAAGACGAACTGCAGGAACTTCTCCTGCTCGATGCGGTCGCGCAGCTCCTCCCGCACGGCGGCGAGCGCCCCCGGCTCCCGGTCCCGGATCTCGGGGGGCCAGGCGGTCCAGGGCTGCTCCTCGTAGTGGGCGGTGAGCGCGGCGAACAGGGCGTAATCGTCGAGCCAGTAGGCGTTCCGGGCGCAGAACGACTGGAACTCGCAGGAGAGAGCGGAGGTGCGGAACTCCTCGTACGCGACATGGGAGATGTGCGCCTTGTGGGCGCAGACCGAGCCGTAGTCGATGCGGCTCTCGGGATACTCCGCCACGATCTCCAGGCTGCTCTGGTCCAGCAGCCCCTCCTGCACCATCCGCTCCGGGCTGATGAACAGGGTGTTGTAGGCGAACCCCGAGGGGCTGTCGTAGGGGGAGTTCCCGCAGGGCTCCCGGGTCGGGTTCAGGGGGAGGATCTGCCAGTAGGTCTGACCGCTTTCCTTGAGGAAATCTGCGAACCGGTACGCCCCGGATCCCAGATCCCCGATGCCGAACGGGGAGGGGAGGGAGGCGATATGCAAAAAGATACCGCTTCGTCGGGTCTTCATGATCGTTCTCCGTGTGTCCATGACGTGGCAGATACATAAGGGTATGGGCGGGAATCCCGGCGGCCGGCGGCGCTCCGATGCCTCAGTACTCCCCGCCGCCCGTGCCGGCGAGCACCGCCGCGCCCAGCAGGGGCGCCTCCCCCCGCAGCGGACTCACCCGGATCGCGGGAATGCGCAGGTAGCGGTCGATGTGCCTCTCCAGGCAGGGAACGATCAGGTCCGGGTTGTTCTGGACCACGGCGCCGTCGAGGACGATCACCTCCGGGTTGTAGGCGACGATCACGTTCGAGACGCCCCGTCCGTTGATCCGCCCGAGCTCCTCCATGAATCGGAGCGCCAGCGGATCGTCCCGCCGCGCCGCGTCGAAGATGGCCCGCGCCGTCTCCATCCCCGCGGGGGCGAATCCCTCGCCCCCGCACCAGGCCCGGAAGAAGGCCGGCAGGTTCCTCCCCGAGGCATACCCCTCCCAGTGGCCGCAGAGCCCGCAGCCGCAGCCCAGGTTGTAGCAGGTATCCACGATCAGGTGCCCCACCTCCGCCGCGTTGCCGTCCGCGCCGAGCAGCAGCCGCCCGTTCACGTATGCCCCGCCGCCGATGCCGGTGGAGATGGTGATGTAGACCACGTTGCGGCAGCCCCTTCCCGCCCCGAACCGCACCTCCCCGAGCACCCCGGCGCGGGCGTCGTTCACCAGCCGCACGGGCAGCCCGAAGTGCTCGGAGAGGGGGCGGACCAGCGGGACGCGGGAGTAGGGCATGTTGGGGGGGTTGACGATGGCGCCGCTCCGCAGGTCCACGGGTCCGGCGGTGCAGATCCCGATCCCCGCCACCGCCGCCAGCTCCCCTGCGTCCGCGATCGCATGGATCCGGGCGATCACATCGAGGGCGATCGCCATCGGGTCGGGATCCCCGACGGGGGTCCTCGCGGTCACCTTCTTCAGGACCTCCCCCTGCGGCGAGACCAGGGCCACGCGGGTGTTCGTCGCGCCGACGTCGACGGCTATGGCAGGCTGATTCATCTTCTTCCCTGCCGGGACGGATGGGCGGGGAGGCATAAAAATCCGACCGCTGCCGGCAGAGGGGTTCGGCGATCCCGCACCGGCTCTGCCGTTCGCCGGACGTTCGCGGAGGTGTGGGGGGATTATGCCCCTGCTCGTGGAGGGGAAAAACATGGTCTGCGCATTCTGCTTCTCCTGCTGGCCGGTTCTCCTGTCTCTGAAATGTCTCACCACAATACGGAAAGGAGGAGTTGGAAGGGACGGGCGCGTCCCCACCCGCGATATGAGGATCTAAAAAGGGGGACGGACCGGAACCGTTGCCAGCCCCTCCCCTGGTTTCCATATCTGTCGCACTCCAGCGGAGAGGGATCATCTCGCATCTCGCGAAGGCAACTCTGTCGTTCGATCCGGCCGGAGGTAGATTTTGAATTCCACCGGTCAGTGCAGGGGAACGATAGTGTGGGAATAGGTGTTCGCACAAGATATCCCGTATGTGGGACCGGATATTACAGGCCTATCGCATCAAGGAGGGAGGGGGCCTTTGAGGGGGAGGGGGC